>JAIYCN010000239.1 GCA_027487995.1 Rubrivivax sp.
CGCCTTTGAAGCGGCCTTTCAGGCGGTTCCCAACGGGGTGGTGCTGCTGGACTCGGAGCACCGCATCACCTGGTGCAATTCCACCGCGGCCATTCATCTGGCACTGGATCCTCTGGGCGACATTGGCCAACCCATCACGAATCTGGTTCGTGACCCTGCACTTCTAGCCGCGCTGTCTCAAGCCGAGGCGCCAGGGGATTTCCGCATCGGGTCACACAAGCCCGAGCACACGCTGCTGCTGCAGGTACGTTCTTTCGAGGATGAACGCAAGCTGGTGCTGACGCAGGACGTCACCGAGGCCGACCGCATGGAGCTGATGCGGCGCGATTTCGTGGCCCATGTGTCCCACGAGATCAGGACGCCGCTGACGGTGTTGGCCGGCTTCGTGGAAACCATGCAGACGCTCAGCTTGGACGAACGGGAGCGGGACCGCGTGCTTGACCTGATGCGCCAGCAGACGGGCCGCATGGAGCGGTTGGTGGCCGACTTGCTGTTGCTGGCCACCTTGGAAGGCAGCCCCAAGCCCGCCATAAGCCACTGGACGCCCCTGGAACACCTCATCCGTGCTGCCGTGGCGGATGGTCAGCATCTATCGGCTGGGCAGCACACCGTCAGCTTTGATCCCATCGCCCCTGTGGAACTGGCGGTGGAAGAAGACGAAATCGGCAGCGCCATCGGGAACCTGGTCAGCAACGCGGTTCGCTACACGCCTGCAGGGGGCACGGTGCATCTGCAAGCGGTGTGGCGTGAAGATGGCTACCTGGAGATTCGGGTTCGGGACACGGGCATCGGAATTGAGCGCAAGCATCTTCCCCGCATCACGCAGCGGTTCTACAGAATCGACAAGAGCCGATCGCGGGCCACCGGTGGCACCGGCCTGGGTTTGGCCATCGTCAAGCATGCCATCACGCGCCACGGCGGCGAACTGCTGATCGAAAGCGTCCTGGGAGAAGGGTCCACCTTCATCCTGACACTGCCCCCTGCCCGCGTACGCCCAACCGAGCCGACCGTAACCGGATCTTCATCGCCCTGAAACGCGGCTGACACGGGCTCCCAGCAACATGATGTTGCATCGAAAGGAGCCCGACATGAACCCGTCGTTCACTGCCGCAGTTGGTTACGCCACCACTCCCCAGCAAGAACGCCGCGCCGAACCGGCAGGCGAGCTCCACGTGCATTGGGCCCGTCATGACGAAGACGTCAAGGCAGCACAGCGCCTTCGGTTTGAAGTGTTCGCTCAAGAAGGCGGTGCCGAGCTGGCCGCCGATGGCGCGCGGCTTGGCCTGGACATCGACGAATTCGACGCCCATTGCGAGCACCTGATCGTCTCCCGCGCCGAGAGCGGTGACTCGCCTTCTGAGGTGGTGGGCACCTACCGGGTCTTGTTGCCTGATGCGGCGCGCCGCGTGGGCCGCTACTACACCGAGGGTGAATTCGACATCAGCCGGCTTGACGGCCTTCGTCCAGGGCTGGCAGAGCTGGGACGTTCCTGCATTGCAGCGCCTTGGCGCACCGGCGGGGTCATTCTGCTGCTGTGGTCGCATCTCATCCGCTTTCTGCACGACAACGGCGTTCAACAAGCCATTGGCTGCGCCAGCGTTCCCATGCCCGATGGCGGCGCCAACGCCGCCAGCCTGTGGCGAGACCTGCAGCAGCATTTGGCTGCGCCTGAGCGCCGTGTGGTCCCGCGCATCCCGTTGCCGGTGGACCTGTTGCCCCACGCCGATTCCGCGCAGTGGCCGCCCTTGGTCAAGGGCTACATCAAGTGTGGGTCCGAGGTGCTGGGCCCGCCGGCTTGGGACGCGGACTTCGGCACGGCAGACCTGCCCATGATGCTGGACCTGAGCCGACTGAACCCAGCCTACCGGAAGCGGTTTTTGGGCAGTTGATTTCGATCTCAGAAACGATATAAACTGTTTATACCGTTTATACCGTTAAAGGAGATGTCCATGGCCACCACCACCGCTCGGCGCGCTCCACGCGCATCTGCCGCCGCCAAAACCAGCAAGCCCGCGGCCAAGCGGGCCTCCCCGGCGCGCAAGGCGCCTGCTCGCAAGGCACCGGCCCGCAAGGCGCCGGCTGTCACGGCACCCGAACCCATCAATGCACCCGCGCCCATCAAGTCGCCTGAGCCAGCCGTGGTGGCCCAAGCCCCCAAGGCCACCAAATCCACCAAAGGGCCCAAGTTGCCCAAGAAGGAAAAGCTGGTGCGGGACAGCTTCAGCATGCCCGAATCGGACTTCAAGCTGATCAGCGCCGTCAAGAAGCGGGCCCTGGCCTTTGAGCGGGTGACCAAGAAGTCTGAGGTGCTGCGCGCCGGTCTCAAGGCGCTTCAGGGACTTTCCGAGCCTCAGCTCAAGGCGCTGCTCGAAACGCTTCCCGTGATCAAGACCGGCCGGCCCAAGAAGGCTGATTGATCAGCACCCCGGCGGGCCCCTGCTGCGCATCCACCAGCTGCAGCAGGGCCTGCTCGAACTGTCGCGTCACGCGGGGCCAGTCCAGGGCCTGAACGTCCAGGGCCGCCCGTTCGGCCATCAAGCGCCGGTGCTCGTCATTGGCCGCCACCTCCACCGCTGCAGATACGAACGCCGCACGCAAGCCCGGTGTGACGGTTCGGCCATTTGCCCCGTCACGAATCAATTCGCCGGCAGCCGCCAGGTGGTAGGCCACCGTGGCCACACCACTGGCCATCGCCTCCGTCACCACGTTGCCGAAGGTTTCGGTCTCGCTGGGAAACAGGAACAGGTCACTGCTGGCCACGGCCTGGGCCAGTTCATGCCCTCGAAGAACGCCAGTGAACACCGCTGCAGGACACCGCTGCTGCAAGGTCTGACGCAGGGGCCCATCCCCAATGAACACAAGCCGCGCATCCGGCCGACGCTGCGCAATGGCCTCGAAGGCCTCAACGGCCAAGTCCAGGTTCTTCTCGGCCGCCAGTCGACCCAGGCACATCACGGCCAGGCCATCACGTCCCACGCCCCAGGACTGCCGCAACTCCACGCTTCGTCGCGCCGGGTTGAAGAGGTCACCATCCACGCCACGCCCAACCACCGCCAGCCGCTTGAAGCCGGAGCGTTCCAACTCCATCTTCAGCGTGCGGGTGGGCACCAGCGTCAGGTTGGTTCGGTTGTGGAACTTGCGCAACATCAGCATGATGCTGCGCACGAAAAGCCCGACGCCGTAATGCCGGCTGTAGGCGTGGAAATTGGTCCGGAAATCACTGGACACCGGTAACTTCAGCTGCTGCGCGGCGCGCAGGGCAGACCAGCCCAAGGGCCCCTCGGTTGCGATGTGCACCACATCCGGCCTGCGCAAAGACCACAGCTTCACCAGCGCACCCTTGCAAGGCAAGCCCATCCGAAGCCCCGGATAACGGGGGATCGGGATACCCCGCATCAAGACCGGAGACTCGGCTTTGGCCAAGGACGCTGACAAGCGGGCATCGGCCTGACGGGCCTGCTCTGCCGACGCCGCCTTGTCCAGTGGTTGACGCAGCCGCACAAGCTGCACACTGTGGTGACGCTCCAGCAATCCGCCGACCAGACGGGCCAAGGTGAGTGCCACGCCGTTGACCTCGGGCGGATAGGTCTCGGTGACCACGGCAATCCGCAGGGTCCGCTCGAAACCATCCAGTTGTTCGATCTGCAGGTCCGCACTGAGTTCCTGTTCCATGCCTTCATGGTCCACGCCGTTCAAAACAACTTGATGACAGCCGGACTGTCTTTTTCATGTCACGCAAGCGTCACGCAGCTTTCACGCTGGATCAGCACAGTAGACGGACTGTGTTAGCCGGAGATCCACTCACCATGAATCGATTCCTTGAAGAGTTGCGCGTGCAGCGTTGGGATGACCACCGCTTCTACCACCACTGCCGCATCAACCAAAGCCTGCACCTGATCAGCGCGCTGTCGTTCATCGTGGCCTATGGCCTGCTCTTCGTGGAGCCGGCCTGGTCGGCACTGCTGGCCTGGTGTGTCTCCATGACCACCCGCCAAGCGGGACACTTCTTCTTCGAGCCGCGCGGATACGACACGGTCAACCAGGTCACGGATGAATACAAGGAAGAGGTCAAGGTGGGCTACAACATCCGCCGCAAGATCGTGCTGATGGGCGCGTGGGCAGCGATGCCCCTGGCTCTGGCCATTGCGCCCAGCCTGGGCGGTTTTATCGAGCCTGCTAGCTCCTTCCCGGAATACCTCCACGATGTGGGTCTGTCCTGGCTCGCATTGGGCGTGGCAGGGCTGGTGTTTCGTGTTGTCCAACTGTGGCTTCAGCAAAGCCTGATGACCGGATTGGTGTGGGGCACGAAGATCATCACCGATCCCTTCCATGATGCGATGCTCTACCACAAGGCACCGTTGGCCTTGCTGCGCGGCGAGCGCTATGACCCCATGCTGCACGTGCAGCAACACCGCTGACTTCAAGCGTCCACACACGAACGGCACTCAGAGGTTCAGTCTCTCGAAGGTTTCTTGAGAGCCGTTTGGCGAAATACAAAAAGGGCCGGCTGTCACCTGACAGCACGGCCCTTTGAGGCCCAAATGGATGGCGGCGTCAGGCGCGCTTGAACATCTCCAGGAACACGCGACGCTTGATCTCACGGTTCTCCAGCGCCGGCCCACTCCACCAGCCATCCGCCTGCATCTCGACGCCTGCGGCCACGATGCGGTCGGCCACCGAATCAAATGTCGCTTGATCGAAGTCCAGGCTGAAGATCATCCGGCCACTGCCCACCCAACTCAGCCACAGACCGTGCTTGCGCAGGTAGAACTGATAGAGCCAGTTGAAACGGCTGGGCCGCTCGTAGAGGAAGGTCCAGACGGTGCTCATGTTGGCCACACGCACCGGAAGCCCCGCTTCGGCCAACCGTTCATTGAGGCGGCTTCGGCGACCGTCCCAACGCTCGTCCAGACCCTCGTAAAGCGCCAGCGTCTGCGGCAGTTCCATGCGGTCCAGGAAGGCCTTCATGGCCGTCATCACATAGGGATGCGAGTTGAAGGTTCCGCGAGCAAAGCAAATGTCGGCAGGCCGCTCGGGACGGTAGCGGCGCATCAGATCCGCGCGGCCACAGACCACCCCCACCGGCAAGCCGCCACCCAGGGTCTTGCCGTAGGTCACCATGTCGGCCTTGACACCGAAATAGGCCTGTGCACCACCGGGCGCCAACCTGAAACCCAGGAATACTTCGTCGAAGATCAACACGATGCCGCGCTCGGTGCACACCTCGCGCAACTTCTGCAACCACTGCGTGTAGGCCGCACGGTCGTAACGAGCTCGGCGGCCGCTGTCCACGAGGCTCGAGTCGCCGGGCGCTGCACTGTTGGGGTGCAGGGCCTGCAGAGGATTGATCAGCACGCAGGCGATGTTGCGATGGCTGCGCAGAACATCCAGGCTACGCTCGCTCATGTCCTGCAAGGTGTAGGTTTCTCGCGGGGGAAGCGGGTTGCCCGGGCCGGGCTGAACATCCTCCCACCAGCCGTGGTACGCGCCGCAGAAGCGCACCAGATGGCGCTTGCCGGTGTGATAGCGGGCCAGGCGAACCGCCTGCATCACGGCTTCGGTACCCGACATGTGAAAGCTCACCTGATCCAGGCCCGAGATGCGCGCCAGGCGCTGGGCATTCTCCAGAACCACGGGGTGGTAGGCCCCCAGAACGGGACCCAATTCGCCCGCACGCGTCACCGCCTCCTCAATGCAGGCCTTGTAGGTGTCGTAGCCCAGCACGTTCACACCATAGGAGCCGGACACGTCAATGTAGGCATTGCCGTCCACATCCTCCAGCACGGGTCCATGGCTGCGGGCCACGAAGCTGCTGGTGTGCAGCAGGCGCGCAATCGTGTCGGTGAACTGGAACGGAACCCGGTAGCGGCCGGTGAACTCCAGATCTGCCAGCAACAGCTTGGCCTGCGCCGTGAGCTCTGCACCGAGCGGAACCGACGTCTCAAAGTGCTGCGACAGGCGGTCAAGCCCCGAGCGACGCTGGACCTGCAGGGCCTCATCTGCACCGTCCGCACCAAAGAATTCCGCCTCCTCCAAGCGGTATCCCGGCAGCCATCCTGCCAGGCGCTTGGCCATGCGGGAGTGCCCGGTGAGGGAACGGTGCTTGGCACGCGACAACTGCAGCCGGCGCCTGGCCTTGGGTGCCAGCCAAGCGGCCAAGGCAGCGGACACCGACAGCGACAGCACGGTAAGCGACAGAGATTGATCCATGTTCAGACACGAGGCGCTGGCCTCGGGAGATTGCAACCATGACAGATGTATCGCGATTCGTTGACAAACCGGTGAAGGCCACACAAGTCCATCAGGGCTTGCTGCACCGCCTGGGCGCCCATGAGGACCTGAACTTCCTCCTGACCAACCGTATTCCTCGAATGGCGGCCACCCGGTTGATGGGCCGCATCAGTCGAATCCGCAGCCGCTTGTTCACCGCACTGGCACTGTGGGTGTGGAGACGCTTCACGGATCTGGACCTGTCAGAGGCGGCCAAGACGCGCTTTGAGTCGATCCATGACTGCTTCACCCGTGAACTCAAGCCCGGAGCACGCCCCATCGATCAACGGGAAGACCGGTGGTGCAGCCCGTGCGACGCGTTGGTGGGGGCGCATGGCCCCATTGAGGACGGCCTGGTCCTGCAAGCCAAGGGGATGCCCTATCGCCTGGCGGAACTCGTCGGGCCCAGCGTGGACCTCAGCCCCTTTGCTGGAGGCCACTACACCACCTTGCGGCTGACATCCAGCATGTACCACCGCTTCCACGCCCCCTGCGACCTGAAGCTTGAACACGTGACCTACATCAGCGGCGACACCTGGAACGTCAATCCCATTGCCCTCAAGCGGATCGAGCGCCTTTTCTGCCGCAATGAACGGGCCGTCCTCAAGGTCCGGACGGCGCAAGGTGTCCCGATGCTCCTCATCCCGGTAGCCGCCGTGTTGGTGGCCAGTCTTCGACTACACGCCCTGGACGTGCGGCTGCACCTGCAGTACGAAGGACCCAATGAGATTCCCGCCGATGCCCACTACCCGCGCGGCGCCGAAATGGGCTGGTTCGAGCATGGTTCCACCATCATCGTGATCACACCGCCCGGTGTCAGCCCCCTCGAGGGCATTGAGGCAGGGGATCAGTGGCGCATGGGGCAAGCGCTTTGGACGGTCGACGGGTGACTCGTCGACCCCACCGTCACAAGCTCAGAAGGTGAGCCCTGCATCCGACAGTGGCCCTCGACGGGCCATCACCAAGCGGGCTCCATCAGGACCGGCCAGAACATGAAGGCCCTCGGCGTCGAGGAGTTCAAACTCCTCGGCGGTACAACGGACCTGGGTCTCGCGACGGTTGCCAATGATCACTTCACCATTGATGACGACGCCGAAGGCCGCGCGGGTTGAAGACCAGGCAGCCGACTCCGTTGGCCGAAGTTCCAGCAGTTCAACCGATTCATATCCAAACTCTTCCGCCTTGAAGCGGAAGTGGCGAACGAACTCGTCAATCGAAAGGATGGGGTGGTCCATAGTCTTCTCCTGTGCCAGCGGTTGAGCGTGGAGGCGGCCTACCGGCACCAGGACCCGCCCTCCCCTGCACTGTGCAGGCAGCGCGTTTCAACTCCATGAAAGTCCACTGGCGCACAGGCTCCCGCGCACTGCGTTGGGCGGATTCAGCGATCTTCACGAAGCTGACACGAAGCAAATCTAAGGTTTCGTGGATGACTGCGCATCCCGCCGTATTGCTCGAGAACACACGCAAATCCTTCAGTGGGAAGGCGGCTATCAAGGGTGTGAGCCTGAGAATTGAAGCGGGTGAGCGAGTCGCCCTGCTGGGTGCGTCAGGCTCGGGAAAGTCGACGCTGATTCGACTCATGTCCGGATTGGAGAGACAAGACGCCGACGCCGGGCGGATTGAAGTTCTGGGACGCACGCTGCAATCCGGCTCCGACCTGTCCAGGATGGCACGCGAGATCCGCCGCGACGTTGGCGTCATCTTCCAACAGTTCAATCTGGTGGGCCGCCTGCCTGTGCACACCAATGTGTTGATGGGTCTGGCCGGGCAGGTTCCGCTGTGGCGCTCCCTGACAGGACGATTCAGCGTTGAGGAACGTGCATTGGCCTTGGATGCGCTGACCCGACTGGGTCTCCTGCCGCAGTCATTCCAGCGAGCCTCGACCCTTTCTGGTGGTCAGCAACAGCGGGCAGCAATTGCGCGGACGCTGGTGCAGAGAGCCAAGCTCGTGCTCGCAGACGAACCGGTGGCCTCCTTGGACCCGGAATCCACCAAACGGGTGATGGACCACCTGCTTGAACTCAATGAGCAACAAGGCATCACCGTGGTCGTCAGCCTGCACCAGGTGGAGCTGGCGCGTCGGTATTGCCAACGGATCATCGCGCTGCGCCATGGAGAGGTCATCTTTGATGGCCCGTCGCATCTGCTGAACCCTGCCCTGATCGAGCGCCTGTACGGTCAGGGTGCACGTGAGCTTCTTGCGCCGGTCGCAGGCCTTGATGCCGTTTCGCTGGACGCTCGTCAGACGCCTCACCCCAGCATCACACAGATGCCAGCCTCTGCAGCCTAGCGCGAAACCTCGCGCTTCCGCTTCGACCACCAACCGTCCACTCCTCACTGAAATGAAAGGACTTCCATGAAACTGCTCAAGTGGGTTGTCGCCCTTGCTGCCACCACCATCACGGTGGCTGCCTCTGCCCAAGAGATCAACTTCGGCATCATCGCCACCGACTCGGCATCGGCACAACGTGAGCGCTGGGAGCCCTTCTTCCGCGACATGGAAAAGAAAACGGGCCTGAAGGTTCGCAGCTTCTACGCGCCGGACTATGCCGGTGTGATTGAAGCCATGCGCTTCAACAAGGTCCAGGTGGCCTGGTACGGCAACAAGGCCGCCATGGAGGCTGTGGACCGCTCGAACGGTGAGATCTTCGCCCAGCTCATGTACGCCGACGGCACATTCGGCTATCACGGTCTGCTCATCACCCACAAGGACAGCCCATATCAGTCGGTGGAAGACGTCTTCCGAAACAGCAAGAACATCAACTTCAGCATCGGTGACCCCAACTCCACGTCTGGCTTCCTGGTGCCCACCTTCTATCTGTTCGCCAAGAACAACGTCGATCATCGAACCGCATTCAAGACCGTTCGAAACGCCAGCCATGGAGCCAACATCCAGGCAGTACTGGCCAAGCAGGTCGACGTGGCCACCAACAACACCGAAGACATGGGCAAGCTCGAATCCACCAAGCCCGAGTTGGCCAGCCAGATTCGGGTGCTGTGGCGCAGCCCGCTGATTCCGAGCGATCCCCTGGTGTGGCGCAAGGACCTGGATCCCGCCGTCAAGGCTCGCATCAAGAGTTTCGTGATCGGTTACGCCAAGACCGACGCCGAGGAAAAGGCCATCCTCAAGAACATCTACAACTATGGCGGATTCCGCGAATCCAACAACGACCAGCTGATTCCGATTCGCGAATTGGAACTGGCTCGCGACCGCGCCAAGGTGGCTGCAGACGACAAGCTGGACGCAGCGGCCAAGACCAAGGCCCTGGCTGAGATCGACGCCAAGCTGGCCGCTCTGCGCAGGTGAAGTCGGTGTCGGGTCCTCACCCGGCCAGCCCGGCCTCGATGCAGGCCGTGCTGGACCGGGCGCAAGCGCAGCGGCACGGCCTGCTCTGGTACCTGGCCTGGGGCGGCGCCCTGGCGGTGCTGGCCTGGGCTTGGCAAGGCGCCGAGGTCCGGCCTCTTGATTTGTGGAAGGACGCGGGCAATATCGGGGTCTACGGTCGAGAGTTCTTCCCGCCTGACTTCCGCGATTGGCCGCTGTACCTGAAGGAGATGGTGGTCACCCTGCAGATTGCCCTTTGGGGCACGCTGCTGGCGGTCATCCTGGCCGTGCCCATGGCGCTCCTGAGCTCGGCCAATATCGCACCCGCCTGGGTGCATCAGCCCGCCAGAAGGCTGATGGACGCCTGCCGCGCCATCAATGAGATGGTCTTTGCCATGCTCTTCATCGTGGCCGTTGGGCTTGGGCCTTTTGCAGGTGTATTGGCCCTGATGGTTCACACGACCGGCACCTTGGCCAAGCTGTACTCGGAAGCGGTCGAAGCCATTGATCCGCAACCGGTGCTTGGCATCCGGGCCACTGGCGCGCATCGCCTGGTCGAGATCCTGTACGGTGTCATCCCTCAGGTCCTACCGCTGTGGCTGAGCTTTTCCCTCTACCGCTTCGAGTCGAACGTGCGTTCGGCCTCGGTGGTCGGCATGGTCGGTGCGGGCGGGATCGGGGTCGTGCTGTTTGAGGTCATCCGCGGGTTCCAGTATGCGCAAACCTGTGCAGTGCTGATCATTCTGATCGTCTGCGTCTCCCTGATTGATCTGCTCTCGGCATGGCTGCGTCGTCGTCTCATATGAGGGGTTTCGCCTGGAACCTGCCCGTGGCGGTGCAGTTCGGTGCTGGCTGCGCCGAGCAGGCCATGGAGACCCTGCTGGGGCGTCGTGCGCTCGTGTTGACGTATTCGAAGTCGCTCATGCACGAAAGTGTGGCGCGCTTGGCA
>JAIYCN010000382.1 GCA_027487995.1 Rubrivivax sp.
AAGGTGCTCGAGACCGACGAGAAGGGCCGCATCAAGCTGTCCATGAAGGCCCTGCTGGAGCGTCCTGAGGGCATGCCGGAAGAGGAAGACCGTCCCCGCCGCGAATTCCGCGACCGTGGTGATCGTGGCGACCGTGGTGATCGTGGCGACCGTGGCGATCGTGGTGATCGCCCCCGCCGTGACCGCGGCGACCGTGGAGATCGTCCCGAGCGTGGTGAGCGCAGCGAGCGCCGTGCCCCCGCCCACCAGGGCGAGCACCCGGCCGAGGGCGGTTCCGCCGAAGGCGCCTCGGGCGAGGGCGCCCAGGCCCAGCAGCAACAGCAGCAGTAAGGCCGCGCTCGGTCCTCCGCCATGAACGCCATCGAAATCTCCAGCTACGGTGGGCCCGAGGTGCTGCGCTTGATGCAGCGCCCGGACCCCACGCCGGCCGCCGGCGAATTGCTGATCCGCGTGTCGGCCTCCGGTGTGAACCGGCCCGATGTGCTGCAGCGCCGCGGCCAGTACCCCATGCCCCCGGGCGTGTCGGACCTGCCCGGCCTGGAGATTGCCGGTGTGGTGGAGGCGGGCTCCGCGCAGGACCTTGCCGCAGCGGGCGTGTCCATCGGACAGCGCGTGTGCGCGTTGGTGGCCGGTGGTGGCTATGCCGAGTTGTGCGTGGCGCCGGTGGGCCAGGTGCTGCCCGTGCCGAAGGGCCTGAGCGACCTGGAGGCCGCCAGCCTGCCCGAGACCTTCTTCACCGTGTGGCAGAACGTCTTCGAGATCGCACGCCTTCAGCCGGGCGAGGCCCTGCTGGTGCAGGGCGGCTCCAGCGGCATCGGCGTGACCGCCATCCAGTTGGCCAAGGCCATCGGATGCACGGTTATCGTCACCGTGGGTGCCGACGACAAGGGTCGCGAGTGCTTGAAGTTGGGTGCCGACCACTTCATCAACTACAAGACGCAGGACTTCGCTGCCGAAGCGCTCAAGCTGACCAACAACGTCGGCGTGAACGTGGTGCTGGACATGGTGGGCGGTGCCTACATCGGCCGCGAGGTGCAGTGCTTGGCCAACGATGGCCGCTTGGCCTTGATCGCCACGCAAGGCGGCAACGACAGTGCCTTCGACTGCGGTGCGGTACTTCGCAAGCGCCTGTCGATCACCGGTTCCACGCTGCGGCCGCGGCCCTTGGCCTACAAGGCGCAACTGGCCCGCGGCCTTCGCGAGAAGGTGTGGCCCCTGATTGAGTCGGGCGCCATCCGCCCGGTCATCCACAGCGTGTTCCAGGCCAACACGCCCGACGGTGCGGAACAGGCCCATCGCCTGATGGAATCCAGCACCCATGTCGGCAAGATCATGCTGGCCTGGTGAGCCGGCTCATCCCGGTTTGAACTGACGACTGAAGAGCAGCCAGGAAACAGGACGATGCGCAAGAAACTCGTGTTGGGCAACTGGAAGATGCACGGCAATCGCGCGGCCAACGCCGAGTTGCTGGCAGGCATCGTCGGCGCCGGTCCCATGGGCGGTGACGTGGGCGTGTGCGTGCCCTTCGTCTACATCGCTGACACGGCCGTCTCACTGGCAGCCTCCCACATCCGCTGGGGCGCGCAGGATGTGTCGGCGCATGAACAGGGCGCCTACACCGGTGAAGTGTCGGCGGCCATGCTGCGCGAATTGGGCTGCCGCTACGCCATCGTGGGGCACTCCGAGCGCCGTGCTTACCACGCGGAAAGCGACCAGCTCGTGGCCGACAAGGCCAAGGCGGCCTTGGGCCAAGGTCTCACGCCCGTGGTGTGCGTGGGCGAAACGCTGGAGCAGCGCGAGGCCGGGCAGACCGATGCCGTCGTCAAACGCCAACTCTCGGCCGTGATCCACACGCTGGGGCACTGTGCCGGTGAAATGGTGGTGGCCTATGAGCCCGTGTGGGCCATCGGCACCGGCCGCACCGCCAGCCCCGAGCAGGCACAGGCCGTCCATGCCGTTTTGCGCGCGCAACTGCAGGCGGCCACGGCGCATGCGGACACGATGAAGATTCTTTATGGCGGCAGCGTCAAGCCCGACAACGCGGCCACCTTGTTTGCACAACCCGACATCGACGGCGGCCTCATCGGCGGCGCGGCCTTGAAGGCGGCTGACTTCGTGGCCATCTGCCGCGCCGCGGGCTGAACCTGGTCATCAAGGCAGCCGCTGCGAACCATCGTCGAACACCACAAAACTTCAGATTCCTCCCATCATGCAATTCCTAGCCAACCTGCTGCTCGTCGTTCAGATCATCTCGGCCCTGGTGATGATCGGCCTGGTCCTCATCCAGCACGGCAAGGGCGCCGACATGGGCGCGTCCTTTGGCAGCGGCTCCAGCGGCAGCCTCTTCGGTGCCACGGGCAGCGCCAACTTCCTTTCGCGCTCCACATCGGCTTGCGCCACGGTGTTCTTCGTGTGCACCTTGGGCCTGGCCTACTTCGGCACGCCGCGTGAGGCACCGGCCGGTGGCACCAGCGTGTTGGAGAAGGCCGGTGCGCCTGCGGCGGGGGCCTCTGCGGCCATTCCGGCGGCAGCCCCCGGCGTGATTCCGGGCGCCGAGCCTGCCGCTCCGGCTACTCCGGCCATCCCCGCTCCGGCAGGCAAGCCGGGCGAAATTCCGAAGCAGTGAAACGCATCAAGCCGGTGCGTCACTCGAATCCAGGGTGCGTTTCGGGCTAGAATCAAAGGCTGTTTCGGGGCAATCCTCACGCTTTCCGGAACGGTTGTACCCAGTGCCGTCGTGGTGAAATTGGTAGACACGCTATCTTGAGGGGGTAGTGGCGAAAGCTGTGCGAGTTCGAGTCTCGCCGACGGCACCAAGAACAAGAAGACGAAAGTCGAGTCGAGTCAAATTCGGTGTGGCCCCGGAGGGCGGCACCGAGCGCCCAGTGCAGCGGAGCTGCCAAACGGGACAGGCGGGCGCGCTGCAGGGATCGAAGGACCCCGCGCGCGCCTTTTTTACGCCCGGTGAAGACCGGTCGGACTGAAGTCGGTTGTAAACGATGAACCTGCAAGAGTACCTGCCCATCATCCTGTTCATTCTGGTGGGCACGGCCATCGGCATCGCGCCCCAGGTCATCGGTTTCATCATGGGCCCCAACCGCCCGGATGCGGCCAAGAACTCCCCCTACGAGTGCGGCTTCGAGGCCTTCGAGGACGCGCGCATGCAGTTCGACGTGCGCTACTACCTCGTGGCAATCCTCTTCATCCTCTTCGATCTCGAGATCGCCTTCCTCTTCCCCTGGGCGGTCTCCTTGCGCGACATCGGGCCGTCAGGTTTCTGGGCCATGATGGTGTTCCTCGGCATCCTGGTCGTGGGCCTGGTTGTCGAGTGGAAAAAGGGCGCGCTGGACTGGGAGTAAATGATGGGCATTGAAGGCGTACTCAAGGAAGGCTTCGTCACCACCTCGGTGGACAAGCTGGTGAACTGGTCCAAGACCGGTTCTTTGTGGCCCATGACCTTTGGTCTGGCCTGCTGCGCAGTGGAAATGATGCACGCGGGTGCATCGCGCTACGACATCGACCGCTTCGGCATGCTGTTCAGGCCGTCCCCGCGCCAGTCTGACCTGATGATCGTGGCTGGCACGCTGTGCAACAAGATGGCACCGGCCCTGCGCAAGGTCTATGACCAGATGGCCGAGCCGCGTTGGGTGCTCTCCATGGGCTCCTGCGCCAATGGCGGGGGCTACTACCACTACAGCTACTCGGTGGTGCGCGGTTGCGACCGCATCGTGCCGGTGGACGTGTATGTGCCGGGCTGCCCGCCCACGGCCGAGGCGCTGCTCTACGGCATCCTGCAGCTGCAGTCCAAGATTCGCCGCGAAAACACCATCGCGCGCTGAACGCCCACACCGCACCCGCAGTCCCCACCCCGGCAGTCGTATTCGCCCGAGGAACCTCATGTCCGAAAAACTACAACGCCTTCAGACCGCGCTCCAAGCGGTGCTGGGCGAGCGCATCCAGGCGCTGGAATGCCGCCTGGGAGAAGTCACCCTGACCGTGCGCGCGGCCGACTACCTCTCGGTGTGCCAGACGCTGCGCGACGAGCCCAGCCTGGGCTTCGAGCAGATGATGGACCTGTGCGGCGTGGACTACAGCGGCTACAAGGATGGCGCCTACGACGGCCCGCGCTTCGCGGTGGTGTTGCACCTGTTGTCGGTGGCGCACAACTGGCGCCTGCGCGTGCGCACCTTCTGCGCGGATGACGACCAGCCCCTGGTGACCAGCGTGAACGACATCTGGAGTTCGGCCAACTGGTTCGAGCGCGAGGCCTTCGACCTCTACGGCATCCTCTTCGAGGGCCACAACGACCTGCGCCGCCTGCTCACGGACTACGGCTTCATCGGTCATCCCTTCCGCAAGGATTTCCCCGTCACCGGGCATGTGGAGATGCGCTATGACGCCGAACAGAAGCGCGTCATCTACCAGCCCGTGACCATCGAGACGCGCGAAATCACGCCGCGCATCATCCGCGAAGAACCCTACGGCGGCCTGCACTGACGCAGCGGCCGAGAAGACCACCATGGCGGACATCAAGAACTACACCCTGAACTTCGGCCCGCAGCACCCGGCCGCGCACGGCGTGCTGCGCCTGGTGCTGGAACTCGACGGCGAAGTGATCCAGCGCGCCGACCCCCACATCGGCCTGCTGCACCGCGCCACCGAGAAGCTTGCCGAGACCAAGACCTACATCCAGTCGCTGCCCTACATGGACCGCCTGGACTATGTGTCGATGATGTGCAACGAGCACGCCTACTGCTTGGCCATCGAAAAGCTCATGGGCATCGAGGTGCCCGAGCGTGCGCAGTACATCCGCGTGATGTATGCCGAGATCACGCGTCTGCTGAACCACTTGTTGTGGCTGGGTTGCCACGGCATGGACTGCGGCGCGATGAACATGCTCATCTACTGCTTCCGCGAGCGCGAAGACCTCTTCGACATGTACGAGGCGGTGTCCGGTGCGCGCATGCATGCGGCCTATTTCCGCCCGGGTGGCGTGTACCGCGACCTGCCGGACCGCATGCCGCAGTATCAGGCCAGCAAGATCCGCAACGCCAAGGCGATTTCGCAGCTCAACGAGAACCGCCAGGGCTCGCTGCTGGACTTCATCGAGGACTTCACCAAGCGCTTCCCCGCACTGGTGGACGAGTACGAGACCCTGCTCACCGACAACCGGATCTGGAAGCAGCGCACCGTGGGCATCGCCGTGGTGACGCCGGAGCGCGCGCTGAACCTGGGCTTCTCCGGCGCCATGCTGCGCGGTTCGGGCATCGCCTGGGACCTGCGCAAGAAGCAGCCCTACGACGTCTACGACCGCATGGACTTCGACATCCCGGTGGGCGTGAACGGCGACACCTATGACCGATA
>JAIYCN010000031.1 GCA_027487995.1 Rubrivivax sp.
GAACTCGGCTGCGGCTGGGGTTCGCTGACGCTGTGGATGGCCGAGCACTTTCCGGGTGCCCAGATCGTGGGCCTGTCCAACTCGCACGGTCAGCGTGAATTCATCGAGGCGCGCGCCCGTGAGCGCGGCCTGCGCAACGTGACCATCCTCACCGCCAACGTGGTGGAGGCGGAGTTTCCGCTGCAGGGCGTTGAAGCGAACTTCGACCGGGTTGTCTCGATCGAAATGTTCGAGCACATGAAGAACTACCAGAGCCTCTTCGCCAAGGTGGCTTCGTGGATGAAGCCGGGTGCAAAGGCCTTGGTTCACGTGTTCGCGCACCGGACGCTGGCCTATCACTTTGAAGTGAAGGACAAGAGCGACTGGATGACGAAGTACTTCTTCACCGGCGGCATCATGCCCAGCGCCGACCTGTTCATGCACTTCCAAGACCACTTGAAGGTGCAGCGGCGGTGGTGGGTGGACGGGCGCCACTACGAGAAGACATCCAACCATTGGCTGGCCGGGATGGACGCCGCGCGTGACCGCATCCTGCCGGTCTTCGAGCAGGCCTATGGCCGCGAAGAAGCGGCGCGCTGGGTCCAGCGCTGGCGCATGTTCTACATGGCCGTGGCCGAGCTGTTTGGCTATGACGAGGGGCGTGAATGGGGCGTGGTGCATTACCTCTTCGAGAAGCGCGCGTGACGACTGGCGTGCCACGGCGTTGGCTTCTGCAGGCAGGTGCGGCGGGGCTTGTTGTGGTGGCCGGTACGGTGATGCCGGGTACAGGCTCTGCGCAGCCGGTTGATTCGGCTGCGGCCCGCGATCCCAAGTCGATTTCGGACTCTCCCATCACCCGCGTGTTCAGCGGGCGGGCCATGGATGTGGAATCTGGCCGCTGGCTATACACGGAGCAGCACCGCCATGTGTACCAAGGCGGTCGTTGGAAATCTGGCCAGATCCGCTACGTGGCGCCTCAGGGCACGGTGTTGGGTGAGAAGACGCTGGACTTCTCCCAAGACCCCTTTGTACCGCTGATGCGCACCGTGTATGCGCCGATTGGTCAGGAGGAGGCGATCACGCGGGTTGAGGGAGGCACGGTCATGATGGAAACCGTGCGCGATGGGCAGCGCAAGGCCAAAGAGGTGGCGCGGGCGCAGAGCATGGCGGTGGATTCAGGCTTTCATGCCTTCGTGCAGGCCAAGTTGGATGAACTGCAGTCCGGCAAGACCATCCCCATGCAGTTGGGCGTGATCAGCCAATTCGATCATTTCCGCTTTCGCATCCGGCGTGCGGAGGGCAGCGCGGAACAGGCGCCGGGGCAGGTTGCCTTGCGGGTCGAGGCCGATTCCATGCTGCGCCTGATGGTGCCCACGGTGAACCTGGTGTACGACACGCGCAGCAAAGACATGCTGGAGTATGAAGGCCTGTCCAACATCGTGGACCCGCAGACGCGCAAGGCGCCGCGGGTGCGCATTCGGTACGACTACAGCGCAGCGGGGCAGGCGGCGCAGTAGCCGCCCGCTGGACGACGTTCGGGCTTAGTCGAACTTGTCCAGCACAGCGCCCGCACTGGCACTGGAAGCGTTCATCGCGAACTTGGCCAGCACACCGCGGGTGTAGCGCGGCTTCGGCTTGACCCACAGGGCGCGGCGGCGGGCGAGTTCTTCGTCACTCACGTTGACCTGCAGCAGCAATTGGTGGGCGTCGATGGTGATGGTGTCGCCCTCCTGCACCAAGGCAATGGTGCCGCCCTCGAAGGCCTCCGGTGCCACATGGCCCACCACCATGCCCCAGGTGCCGCCGCTGAAGCGGCCGTCGGTGATCAGACCCACGCTTTCACCCAGGCCTTGGCCGATCAAGGCACCGGTGGGGGCCAGCATCTCCGGCATGCCGGGGCCGCCCTTGGGGCCCAGGTAGCGCAGCACCATCACATCGCCAGCCTTGATCTGGCCGGCCATGATGGCGGCCAGTGCGCTTTGCTCGGCGTCGAACACGCGAGCCGGGCCGGTGATGACCGGATTCTTCAGGCCAGTGATCTTGGCCACGCAGCCCTCGGGGCTCAAGTTGCCCTTGAGGATGGCCAGGTGACCCTGGGCGTAGATGGGCTTCGTGGCCGGCATGATCACATCCTGGTTGGGGTCCAGGTCGGGTACATCCGCCAGGTGTTCGGCCACGGTCTTGCCGGTGATGGTCATGCAATCGCCGTGCAGCAGACCGTGCTTGAGCATCTCCTTCATCAGCGCGGGGATGCCGCCGGCGCGGTGCAGGTCGATGGCCAGGTACTTGCCGCTGGGCTTCAGGTTGCACAGCACCGGAGTCTTTTTGCGCATGCGCTCGTAGTCGTCGATGGTCCAGTCCACGCCGGCACAGTGGGCAATCGCCAGGTAGTGCAGGATGGCGTTGGTGGAGCCACCCGTGGCCATGATCACGGCCACGGCGTTTTCAATCGCCTTCTTCGTGACGATGTCCTTGGGCTTGAGGTCCTTCTTGACGGCTTCCACCAGGATGGCCGCGG
The DNA here is from genome assembly GCA_027487995.1 of Rubrivivax sp. Classification (GTDB taxonomy): domain Bacteria; phylum Pseudomonadota; class Gammaproteobacteria; order Burkholderiales; family Burkholderiaceae_C; genus RFTU01. The sequence goes on from JAIYCN010000031.1 coordinate 2,498, forward strand.
CCTTCTTGACGTTGTCCAACACCTCGTCTTCCACGTTGGCCATGGTGGAGGAGTAGGGCAGGGACATGCCCAGTGCTTCGAAGGACGAACTCATGGTGTTGGCGGTGTACATGCCACCGCAGGAACCGCTGCCGGGAATGGCGCGGCGCTCGA
>JAIYCN010000066.1 GCA_027487995.1 Rubrivivax sp.
CTGGAGGCCTACAAGGCCAAGACGGTGATCGTGAACAAGCGCTCGATGGCCGCCGGCTATGCGGGCCTGGACAACGAACTGTTTTACATGGACAAGACCATGATGGTGTTTGGCGACGCCAAGAAGGTGGTCGAGGACATGGTGAAGGCGGTGGAATAAGGCAAAGCCCTCCCCGCCTGAAGGAAATGCCGGCCTTGAGCCGGCATTTCTCTTTCTGGCCTTCTACCTTCTAAACCGGGAGATTCCCCTGATGCCAGGGTGACCCGCGCCCCGAGAGAATCCGCCGCACCTCCACGCCTTTGCAGGAGTACGGCGATGATCGAAAAACCCTGGCTTTCCCACTATCCGGCGGGTGTGCCCGCCGAGGTCGCGACCGACCTCTATCCTTCCTTGGTTCAACTGGTGGACCACGCGTTGGCCACCCACGCCGACAAGCCGGCCTATGTGTTCATGGGCAAGCGCTACACCTTTGCGCAAGTGGATGCCTGGTCGCGTGCAATGGCGGCGTACCTGCAGTCACTGGGCCTGGCCGCAGGCGACCGGGTGGCGGTGATGTTGCCCAACGTGCCGCAGTACCCGGTGGCGGTAGCGGGCATCCTGCGTGCGGGACTGGTGGTAGTGAATGTGAACCCGCTGTACACGCCGCGCGAACTGGAGCATCAGCTGCGCGACTCGGGTGCCAAGGCCATCGTCATCCTGGAGAACTTTGCGGCCACGCTGCAGCAGGTGCTGGACAAGGTGCCGACCAAGCATGTGGTGCTGGCGGCCATGGGTGACCTATTGGGGATGGTCAAGGGCGCTTTGGTGAACTATGTGGTGCGCCACAAGCGCAAGATGGTGCCGGCCTTCTCGTTGCCGCAGGCGGTGGGTTTCAAGGACGCGCTCAAGCACGGTGCGTCGCGCGCCGTGAAGCCAGTGACGGTGGGGCCGGATGATGTGGCGGTGCTGCAGTACACGGGCGGCACCACGGGCGTGAGCAAGGGCGCGGTGCTGCTGCACCGCAACCTGGTGGCCAACCTGCTGCAAGCCGAGGCCTGGTACCAGCCGGCCCTCAGCAGAATTCCCGAGGGTGAGCAGATCGTCACCGTGTGCGCGCTGCCGCTGTATCACATCTTCGCCTTCAACGCGAACATGCTGCTGGCCATGCACATGGGGGGCTGCAACATCCTCATCCCCAATGCGCGCGACATTCCGGCCCTGCTGAAGGCGCTTTCGGTGGAGCGTTTCCACAGCTTCCCGGCGGTCAACACCCTCTTCAATGCGATTGCCAACCACGCGGACTTTTCGTCCGTGAATTGGAGTTCGCTGAAGATCAGCGTGGGCGGGGGCATGGCGGTGCAAAGCGGCACGGCCAAGCTGTGGCTGGAAAAGACGGGCTGCCCCATCATCGAGGCCTACGGGCTTTCGGAAACGTCGCCGGCAGCCACCTGCAACCCTGTGGATGCCACGGCGTGGACGGGCTCGATTGGCGTGCCCATGCCCAATACCGACATCACGCTGCTCGATGACGAGGGGCAGCCCGTGCCATTGGGTGAGCCAGGGGAGATCTGCATCCGCGGCCCGCAGGTGATGGCCGGCTACTGGCAGCGGCCCGATGAAACCGCCAAGGTGATGACGGCCGATGGCTACTTCCGCAGCGGTGACGTGGGGGTGATGGACGCGCGGGGCTTCTTCAAGATCGTGGACCGCAAGAAGGACATGATCCTGGTCAGCGGCTTCAATGTGTACCCCAACGAGATTGAGGATGTGCTCAGCCAGCACCCGGGCGTGCTGGAGGCCGCGGCCATCGGCGTGCCCGATGAGCATTCGGGCGAGGCCGTGAAGGTGGTGGTGGTCAAGCGCGACCCAACGCTGAGTGAAGACAGCGTGCGCCGGTGGTGCGAGAACCACCTGACGGGCTACAAGCGTCCGCGCGTGGTGGAGTTCCGCACCGAACTGCCCAAGACACCGGTGGGCAAGATCTTGAGGCGGGAGTTGCGGGGGTGAGTCGTTTGGCTGCGGGGCCTTTGGGCATCGTGAGTGCACTGCCTGAGGAGCTTGCTGCCTTGCTGTCGTTGGTGGAAGCGCCGCGATCTGTGACTGCGGCAGGCCGACAGCTGCACCAGGGGCGCCTGCACGGGCATGAGGTGGTGCTGGTGCTGTGCGGCATCGGCAAGGTGGCCGCGGCGCTCACCACCACGCTGTTGATTGAACGATTGGGCGTGCGCAGCCTCCTGTTCACCGGGGTGGCCGGTGGGCTGGGCGCGCATGTGCGGGTGGGCGATGTGGTCGTGGCGCGCACGCTGCTGCAACATGACATGGATGCATCCCCGCTGTTCCCGCGGCACCAGATTCCAGACCTGCGGATGGATGAGTTGCCCGCTGATGCGGTGCTGAGCCGGGCGCTTGGCGAAGCGGCACGCGCAGTGGTGCAACAGCCGCCTGCCGCAGTAGCGTCGTTTGGCTTGGCGGCACCGCGCGTGCATGAAGGCCTGGTGATCAGTGGTGACCGGTTCGTCTCCACTTCGGCCGAAAGCGCCGCCCTGCGCCAGCGACTGCCGCAGGCGCTGGCGGTGGAGATGGAGGGCGCCGCCATGGCGCAGGTGTGCATGGCCTATGGCGTGCCGTGCGCAGTGCTGCGCACGGTGTCCGACCGCGCCGACGATCAGGCGCATGTGGACTTTCCGCGCTTTCTGGCTGAGGTGACCTCACCCATGAGCCGCGAGATCGTGAGTGCAGCGCTGCGCGGGCTTTGCAAGGACTGAGGCCTGAGGGCGAGGCCTGGGGCATGATCGGGGTTTGCTGATCCCCATGAGCCCCCGCCTTTTCATCGACAGTCCACCGGATTCGCCCGCATGGGCCAGCGGCACCGAGCTGGAACTGCCCCCGGTGGCCGCGCGCCATGTGCAGGTACTTCGCCTGCAGCCCGGTTCGGCCCTCACCTTGTTCGATGGCCATGGTGGGCAATGGCAAGCACAGGTGAGCGCCATGACGCGCAGCGGCGTGCGTGCGATGCTGCAGACCCACGAAGCGGTGGAACGTGAGCTGGGGCTGCAGGTGACCCTGGCGGTGAGCATGCCGGCCAATGACCGCATGGACGACCTGGTGGAAAAGGCCACCGAGTTGGGCGTGTCGGGCATCGTGCCGCTGATGAGCGAGCGGTCGGTGCTGCGCCTGAGTGGCGAACGTGCGGCCAAGCGCGTGGCCCATTGGCAGGCGGTGGCGGTGGCGGCCTGCGAGCAGAGTGGGCGCAATCGGGTGCCGCGGGTGCATGCTGTTCGGCCGTTGGAGGCCTTTCTGGCCGGCCTTGGCGAACACGGCGGTGATGCCGGGTTGGCAGACGCGAGCGCACGCTGGCAGTTGAGCCTGGCGCCCTCGGCAATGCCTTTGTGTGCCGCTTGGAATGATGGCTCAGTGGTTGCTGAGGATAAAGCAAGCGCTCACATCTTGATTCTCAGCGGCCCCGAGGGGGGCCTCTCGACCACCGAGCAGGAACAGGCCCTGAAAGCCGGTTACCAGCCGGTAAGCCTGGGCCCGCGCACCCTGCGCGCCGACACCGCACCGCTGGCAGCCCTGGCGGCCCTGGGCGTTCTCAACCCCTTGTCCCGGGCAGAACCGTGAACCCACGCCTGATGCTCCTGGTCTTCTGCCAGGGCTTGTTCATGACGAACAACGTGACCTTCATCGCCATCAACGGGCTGGTGGGCTTTGCCCTGGCGCCAGTGGGCTGGATGGCCACGCTACCGGTGACGGGCTATGTGGCCGGGGGTGCACTGGCCACGGGCCTGGTGGGCCGGCACCAGCGCCAATACGGGCGGCAGAAGACATTCATGATTGGCCTGGTGGTGGCCATCGTCAGCGCAGGGGCCTGCGCCTGGGCGGCGGTGACCCGCGACTTCTGGCTGCTGAACATCGCCACCTTGGCTGCGGGCTACTACAACGCCAACGGCGCGCTGTACCGCTTTGCGGCGGTGGAACTGGTGGAGGACTCGCACAAGGAGAAGGCGATTTCCTGGGTGCTGGCCGGGGGTATCCTGGGGGCGGTGGCCGGGCCGAATTTGGCCTCGGGCGCGCGCGATGCGCTGACTGATGCACCCTTTGCGGGGGCCTACATCGCATTGATGGGGGTGGGCCTGCTGGGGCTGCTGGTGATGTCGCGGATTTCATTCCCCGCGCTGCCGGGACAGGGGCAGACGGCCGTGCAGGGGCGGCCCTTGGGTGAGATCGTGCGGCAGCCGGTGTTCATCATTGCAGCAGCCGGTTGCGCCATCGGCTACGGCATCATGAACCTGCTGATGGCGGCCACGCCGATAGCCATGTCGCAGTGTTCGCATCCGTTCAAGGAGGCGGCCTTCGTGCTGGAGTGGCACGTATTGGGCATGTTCGTGCCGAGCTTCTTCACGGGCAAGTTGATCAAGCGCTTCGGCGTGCTGCCGGTGATGACAGCCGGGTTGGGGCTGAACCTGCTGTGCGTGACCGTGGCCTTGTCGGGTGACGGCGTAATGCAATTCTTCTGGGCCCTGCTGGCCCTGGGCGTGGGGTGGAACTTCCTTTACATCGGCGGCAGTACCCTTGCCACGAAGGCCTGGGCACCGGAGGAAAGGACTCGGGCGCAGGCCGCACTGGACTTCAGCGTGTACGCCACGATGACGCTGACTTCATTCAGTTCAGGTGCCTTGGTGACGACGGGGGGCTGGACCTCAATGAACCTGGGGGCACTGGTGCCTCTGGCCTTGATGGCCGCGGCCCTGCTGTGGTTGCGGCGGGTTCGGGCTTAGGGGCTTAGGGGCTGAGGCGCGCCCGTGCCTCCCAGGCCTGCAGAGCCTGCTTGCGCTCGGGGCCCCAGCGGTAGTGGCCCACTTCAGCCGATTCGCGGATGACACGGTGGCAGGGCACCAGCACCGCCACGGTGTTGGCGGCCATGGCGGTGCCCACCGCGCGGGCGGCCTTGGGTGAACCGCAGCGGCGGGCCAATTCGGAGTACGACAGCACCTGAGCGGGTTCGGTGCGGATGAGGGCCTCCCACACCTTGAGCTGGAACGGAGACCCCCGCAGAAGCAGATGGGCGCGCGGCTGATCGCCGAAGGCCTGCGCGACCACGGTTTCGATGCCCGCGTCATCGCGCAGCCACTGCGCGGCTGGCCAGAGTTCGCGCATCTCTCGTTCCTGGGCCTCGTGCGGCGAATCACCCAGGCTGAGGTGACAAAGGCCACGCGGGGCCAACGCCGCCAAGCCCCAACCCACCGGCGTGAGCGCCCAACCCCAGCGCAGCGTGAGGCCTGCACCGCCCTGCCGCGCCTCGCCGGGGGTCATGGCCTCCCAGGTGATGAGCAGATCATGCAGGCGGCCGGAGCCGCTGAGACCGGCACCGTGTGCGGCTTCCAGCACGCTGGCGCCCGCGCGAAGTTCAGCCAGCGCACGCTCCTTGCTGAGGAACTGCACAAAGCGCTTGGGCGACACGCCGGCCCATTCCTGGAACACGCGCTGCAGGTGGCTGGGACTCAGCCCCATGGCTGTGGCCAGTTCATCCAGGGAGGGCGGTGACAGGGTGGCAGGAGACCGGGCGCGGTCGGTCAGAAACTGTATGGCGCGGGCCACCAGTGCGTACTGGGGGTGGGGCTGGTGCTGGCCGGTTGAGGTTGCGGAATCCATGCGCACAGTGTGCCGATAAGAGACACTGATGGCGACCCGCTTCTTGCGGTGTGGATGGCACCCTTTCGGGCGTCAGCGCCCGCTGCCCAGCACCGCGCCCAGCGTGCTCCAAAGCGCATGCCCCAGCAGCCGATTGGGCAGCAATGTGAAGAGGCCGGTGACGATCAGACCCCAGGCATAGGTGCCGGCCATGATGTTGCGGTGCGCGCGCACCCGACCCTCGCGTGCAGCCCTCACGCCCAGGGCCAGCATCACCAGCGTGAACACGGACAAGCCGTGGATCCAGGAAAAGTGGTCACGGTAGATGCCGAACGAGGACAGTGAGGTCAAGAGCATGAGGCCCACCCACACGCGCCCCATAAGGCGGTGGCGGGCATCGCCCTTTCGACGAAGGAGGACAAGCGCCCCGATGAGCACCGCACTGCCAGCGGCCACGGCGTGGGCCGCGATCAGTGGGGTCCAGCTGTAGTTCGGGGTGTCCACGACACGGTCGATGGCTGGTGGCCTCAGCGCGCCGAACCCGCCACCATGTCGAAGCGGAACAGGCGACACTCGATGGCGCCGTTGAACATGGGCACGCGGCGGCTTTCCTTCAGGCGCATCAGGCCTGGCAACTTCAGCTCGGGCGTGAGCACCCAGGCCGACCAGCCCGCGTACTGCCGCTTCCACTGCGCGGAAAGGCCTTCGTAGAAGGCCGACGCATTGCCTTCCTCAAAGGACTCGCGCGCTGAGCCCTTGGCCTCAATGCGTTCGCCGTAGGGCGGGTTCATCACAATGACGCCGCGTTCGGCCGGCGCGGGCCGCTGCAGCGCATCAGCCGTCTTGAACGTGACGGCATGCCCCACGCCGGCTCGCTCGGCATTGCGCTGCGCGAAGTCGGTCATGCGAAAGCTCACGTCGCCAGCGTGAACGGCCACGCGTGGTGGGTGAACCGCCGCGCGGGCCTGCGCCTTCATCCGCTGCCAGTCCGGCAGGTGCGGCCTGAAGGGCGCAAGCTTTTCAAAGGCGAAGGCGCGCTGCAGGCCCGGGGCGATGCCGCAGGCGATCTGCGCAGCTTCGATGGCGATGGTGCCTGCACCGCAGCAGGGGTCCAACAAAAGACCGTCTTCCTCGCGGCCCTGCCAACCGGCTGCGGCCAGCATCGCGGCGGCCAGCGTTTCCTTCAGCGGCGCTTCGCCCTTCACATCCACACGGCCACCGCGTGCATCACGCCAGCCGCGCTTGAACAGGGCCTCGCCGCTGAGGTCCACATACAGCATGAATTCCTCAGGGCCGAGGTAGAGCATCAGCGGCAGGTGGGGCCGCTGCGTATCCACACTCGGGCGCTCGCCGGTCCGCTCGCGCATCACGTCGCACACGGCATCCTTGATGCGCAGCGTGGCGAAGTTCAGGCTCTTCAAGGGGCTGCGCCAGGCGCTGGTGTCCACGCGCAGGGTTTGCTGCGGGGTGATCCAAGTGGGCCAATCCACTTCCCGCGCGCAGTCGTAGAGGTCGTGCTCGTCGCGGTAACGTGCGCCGCGCAGGGGCCACAGCACGCGCTGGGCCAGGCGGCTGTGCAGGTTCAGCCGCATGGCTTCCAAGGGCCCCGCATTCACTCGCACACCGCCGCGGCTTTCCTCGAGGGGCGTGCCTTCGGGCAGCAGTGCGCGGCACTCGGCGGCCAGCAGCGGCTCCACGCCTTGGGCGCAGGGCAGGAAGATGGGCGCGCGGGCGTCGAGCAACTAGATCACCTTGCGCAAACTGGCCGGCGCAATCTTCAGCGCCTCACGGTACTTGGCCACGGTGCGACGCGCCACCTGGATGCCCTGCTCGGCCAGCATGTCCGACAGGTGGTTGTCCGACAGCGGCTTCTTCGGGTCTTCGGCCGCGATGAACTGCTTGATGAGCGCGCGCACCGCGGTGCTGCTGGCGTTGCCGCCGGCCTCGGTGTTCAGCGACGAACCGAAGAAGTACTTGAGCTCATAGGTGCCAAAGGGCGTGGCCATGTACTTGGCCGTGGTCACGCGCGAGATGGTGCTTTCGTGCAGGCTGAGTTCATCGGCGATCTCGCGCAGCACCAGTGGCTTCATGGCAATTTCGCCGTGGGTGAAGAAGTTCTTCTGGCGCTCGGCGATCGCCGAGGACACGCGCAGGATGGTGTCGAAGCGCTGCTGGATGTTCTTCATGAACCAGCGTGCCTCCTGCAGGTGGCTGGACAAGGGCGAGGCGTTCTTGCCACGACCCTTGAGCGCCCCCGCGTACAGCTCGTTGATGCGCAGCTTGGGCATCACATCGGGGTTGAGCACCACGCGGAAGCCGCGGCCGGCGCGCTGCACGATCACATCGGGAATCACAATGGCACCGACGTCGGAGGCAAAGGCGCGTCCCGGCTTGGGGTCGCATTCGCGGATGAGCTGCTGCGCCCAACGCAGGTCCTGTTCATCGCAGCCGGTGGCCGCCATGAGCCTCTTGGTGTCGCGCTTGGCCAGCAGGTCCAGGTACCGCTCCACGATCAACAGGGCCAGTTCCTGCTCGGGGTTGGGCGTCATGGCGCGCAACTGCAGCGTGAGGCATTCGGGCAGGTTGCGTGCGCCCACGCCCACAGGATCCAGCGCCTGCAGCCACTTCAAGGCGCAGTTCAGGCGCTCGACCAGTTCGTCCAGGGCTTCCGAGGCCGCGGGATCATCTTCGCCCGCATCGAGGTCATCACCCGTTTCTTCGTCGATTGGCGCTGCCGATGGCATGCCCAACAGCGAGCGTGCGATGTCCTCGATGGAGTCCACCAACCAGCCGTCTTCATTGAGCGAATCGATGAGAACCTGAAGCGCAGCGCGGTCGGCTGCGGACAGGCGCATGCCCGCCAGTTGCGTTTGCAAATGCTCGGCCAGCGTGATGAGGCCGCTGTCCTGGTCGATGGGGCTGTCTTCGTCGTCGCGGGTGGCGCCACTGCCGCTGCCGGCCAGGCTGGGCAGTTCGCGGATGCCGTCGAAGTCATCGCCCTCGGTGCCGTTCTCCCAATCAGACTGCGCGGTGGTGCCGAAGTCGGCGTCGGCCAGACCACCGGATTCACCGGCTTCCCATTCTGAGGACGATTCAGCAGTGGAGGCCGCGGGCACATCGTCGGCTGCAGCGGGGCCATCGGCGCGCTCGCGCAGCCGCTCGGGCGCAGCGGCTTCAACGCGTGCGGCGGCATCCAGTGACGCTTCAAAGGCCGGCGGCGCGTCGTCCTCCATCTCCAGGAAGGGATTGGCCTCCAGCATCTGTCCGACCTCCTGCTGCAGTTCCAGCGTGGAGAGCTGCAGCAGGCGGATGGACTGCTGCAACTGCGGCGTCAGCGCCAGGTGCTGCGAGAGCCGGACTTGCAGGGAGGTCTTCATGCCCGCTTGCTCATCACGGGGTCACAGCCGGAAGTGCTCGCCCAGGTACACCTTGCGCACCTCGGGGTTGGCCACGATTTCGTCGGAGGTGCCTTCGGCCAGCACGCGGCCTTCACTCACGATGTAGGCACGGTCGCAGATGCCCAGGGTCTCGCGCACGTTGTGGTCGGTGATGAGCACGCCAATGCCGCGGTCCTTGAGGAAGCCGATGATGCGCTGGATCTCCAGCACGGCAATGGGGTCCACACCGGCGAAAGGCTCGTCGAGCAGGATGAATCGGGGTTGGGTCGCCAGGGCCCGTGCAATTTCCACGCGGCGCCGCTCACCGCCGGACAGTGCCGGCGCCGCCACGTGGCGGATCCGCTGAATGGAGAGGTCGTCAAGCAGGCCATCGAGCCGGCGCTCGATCTCGGCTTCGGGCAGCGGGCGACCGTCCTGCCCGCGCTGCAGTTCCAGCACGGCGCGGATGTTGTCCTCCACATTCAGCCTGCGGAAGATGGAGGCCTCTTGCGGCAGGTAGCTCAGGCCCAGGCGCGCACGCTGGTGGATGGGGCGATCCTGCACCGGCTGTCCGTCGATGAGGATGGTGCCGGCGTCGGCACGCACCAGGCCCACCACCATGTAGAAGGTGGTGGTCTTGCCCGCGCCGTTGGGGCCCAACAGACCCACCACTTCACCGGGGCACACTCGCAGGTGGCCACCGTCGACCACCGTGCGCGTGCCGTAGCGCTTGACCAGCCCAGTGGCTTCGAGGCCCGTGCTCATCAACGCGCAGGGGGCGGTGGGCTGAACACGCCGCGCACTCGGCCGGATGACCCACCGGTGGCCGTCTGCCCGGCCGTTGCGCCCGAGGGCGCCACGCTGAAGACTTCGCGTGCGCCATTCCAGATGATGGTCTCGCCCTGGATTTCATCGGCCAACTGGGTGCCGCGCAAGCGGCGCACCACGGCCTTGCCGCTCAAGCGAATCAGTGACTCGCGGCTGTCGTATTCGATGCGCTCGGCGCGGCCCTCGACATACTCCTCCACGCCGTCGCGCTTTTCGCGGAACTGCGCGGGCTGGTCGGGCAGGCCACGGGCCAATGCCGTGCGGTGGCCCTCGCCCACTTCGGCCACTTCCATGCGTTCCGCCTGGATGCGCAGGGTCCCTTGAACCAGCACCACGCGGCCATTGAAGACCACGACGCGGCGCGCCAAGTCCACCGTACTGCTCTGGTCGGCCTCGATGGTCAGGGGTTGCTGCCGATCGGCCTTCTCTGCAAGGGCGGGACGGGACGCCGTGGTCGCGAAGAGGGCAGCGACCAGGGCCAGCAGGGCCGGGGCGTGATGGCGTCGGGGCAGGAAGGTCGGCACAGCGGCGATTTTGCGATTCAAGTCTGCGTGTTCAACCGGTGGAGTTGAAACGGCACGGAACTTGCTGCTGCCGATTCTAGCGACGCACAGCCGCACTGGGGGACATTCGGGCCTTCACAGGGCCTTTGAGTTGAAGCACCGACGTGGCCTGCTCGTACTCAAAGCCTGCCGCGGTGAGCACGACCCCCTCCTGCTCCCACTGGACAGGGACGTTGGTCCAGGCGCGACCTGTCTCGACATCCAACTCCAGCAGGCTGGTCTGCACCTTGAAGGCCGCCTGCGTGGCGGTGGCTTCGCGGCTGAAGCTCACGTCTCCTTCCAGGCGCACGCGGCGGCCCTCATCCGAGACGAAACCGCGCCGGGCCTGGGCCTGGATGTCGCCTTCGGGGTGGTCGGCCACCACGCGCGCATCGTCAAGCTCCATGCGGTCGCCCACCGGGTAGTGGCGAAGTTCGCGGCTGCGCACGCGGGCCATCAGCGATCCGTCGCCGCGGTAGCGGACGAGTTCGACTCCGTTGAGGATGTAGTCCGGTGCCTGGTTGGCAGCCTCGGGCGCACGCGTGGCCGGAGGTACCGGCGCAATGCGCACCAGCCACCAGGTGGCCGCGGCCAGCAGCAGCATCAGCAACAGGGGCAGGTAGGTGGACAGCAGGTCGCGCAGCCGCACCGACCAGATGTCGGCCAATGCACGGGCACGATCGGCGGAGGGAGGTGCGAAGTCCTGGGCCACCTCAGCGCGCATCCAGCGTGGTGAGATGCCCGTTCAGCAAGGCGCCGTAGCGCCCATTGGCCATCAGCAGCAGGTCGCAGCATTCCCGCGCCGCGCCAGCACCGGCCTGCGCCTGCGTGACGTGGTGCGCAACGGCGCGGACCTCGGCATGGGCCCCGGGTGGCACGCAGGCAAAGGCCACGGCCGTGAGCAAGGGAAGGTCAGGCCAGTCGTCTCCCATGGCCGCGGCCTGAGCCCAATCAAGGCCCAGTTCCTGCAGCACGGCCTGGGCCACACGGTGCTTGTCGGAGACGCCGTAGTGGGCGTGCTTCAGCCCCAGATCGGCCACGCGGCGGCGCACCGCCGGCGAATCACGCCCCGTGATCACCACCGGGGTGATGCCGCCCTGGGGCAACAGCTTCATGCCATGGCCGTCCAGCGCATGGAAGGCCTTGAGGGTTTCGCCTTCTTCGCTGATCCACAGCCGGCCGTCCGTGAGAACGCCGTCCACGTCGAAGAAGCAGACCTTCACGCCAATGTCGCCCAGGCCGTCGGCGCTTGGGCGGCCTTGTGCCGCCAGCAAGGTTTCCGGCGCAAAACGCAGGGCGGGTGTGAGGGTGGGCATGGCTTCAGATCACCTTGGCCTGCATCAGGTCGTTGGTGTTGAGCGCACCCACCACGCGGGACTGCGCGTCCACCACCAGCACGCTGGTGATGCGGTGTGCTTCCATGAGGTCGGCCGCCTCCACGGCCAGTGCGCCTTCCGGCACCTGGCGCGGGCTGGGGCGCATGACGTCCGCGGCGCGCAGGCTGAGCAGTTCACGCCCTTGATGGCCGGATTCGATGAGGCGGCGCAAATCACCGTCGGTGAAGATGCCCAGCGGCCGCCCCTGTTCGTCCACGATGGCCGCGAAGCCCAGGCCCTTGGCACTCATGGTGCGCAGCAGGTCGTTGAAGGCGGTGTCCGGTGGCAGCAATGGCAACTGTTCACCCTGGCGCATGAGGTCGCGCACGTGCATGAGCAGCTTGCGGCCCAGGGAGCCCCCGGGGTGCGAGCGCGCAAAGTCCTCGGGCTTGAAACCACGCGCATCCAGCAGGGCCACGGCCAGTGCGTCGCCCAGGGCCATCTGCGCCGTGGTGCTGGCCGTGGGGGCCAGGTTCAGGGGACAGGCCTCCTGCTCCACAGCACAACTGAGGACCTCGTCGGCATGGCGGGCCAGGGTGGAATCAGCGCGGCCGGTGATGGCCAAGAGCGGCACCATCAACCGCTTGAGCACGGGCAGGATGACGTTGAGTTCGTCGCTTTCGCCCGAGTTGCTGATGGCCAGCACCACGTCCTGCGGCGTGACCATGCCCAGGTCGCCGTGGCTGGCCTCGGCGGGGTGCACGAACATGGCCGGGGTGCCGGTGGAGGCCAGCGTGGCCGCGATCTTGCGCCCCACATGGCCGCTTTTGCCCATGCCCATCACCACCACGCGGCCGCGGCACTGCAGCACGCGCTTAACCGCACGCGCAAACGAATCGCCCAGGAGCGCCTGAACGCCATGCAAGGCCTGGGCTTCAATGTCCAGGGTGCGGCGGGCCAGTTCGAGGGCGCGTTCGGAATTCATGCGGGGGTATGCAATGGCGTTGCGGCCATACTAGTGCATTCGAATGATCAAGGAATTCTAGGCACTTGGCCACCTCACTGGATCTCGCCCTGCTGTACCTGCTGGCCGCCGTGGTCGGCGTGGTTGGATTTCGGCTGCTCAAACTGCCGCCGATGCTGGGCTATTTGTCGGTGGGCGTGCTGATCGGCCCGCATGCGCTGGGCCTGGCCGCGGATTCGGCCAGCGTGGAGTACCTGGCCGAATTCGGCGTGGTCTTCCTGATGTTCGTCATCGGACTGGAATTCAACCTGCCCAAGCTGCGCAGCATGCGCACGCTCGTGTTCGGCCTGGGGCTGTCGCAGGTGATGCTGACCATCGGCGGTGCCTTGTTGGGCAACATCCTGCTGGCCTGGCTGTTCATCACCTTTGCCCAGGGTTGGGACCTGGACTGGAAGGGAGCGCTGGTGCTGGGCGGCGCGATGGCCATGAGCAGCACGGCCATCGTGGTCAAACTGATGGCGGAACGGTTGGAAATGGAGAGCGAGCACGGCAAGCGCGTGATGGGCGTGCTGCTGTTCCAGGACTTGGCCGTGGTGCCGCTGCTGGTGCTGATCCCGGCCTTGGGCGCGGACACGCAGGCCGATGGACTGGCCATGGCCTTGGGACTGGCCCTGCTGAAGGCCGCGGTGGTGTTGACCCTGCTGCTGGCCGGTGGGCAGAAGGTGATGCGCTGGTGGCTGACCCTGGTGGCGCGGCGCAAGAGCGAAGAGCTCTTTGTGCTGAACCTGCTGCTGGTGACGCTGGGCTTGGCCTGGCTGACCGAGCATGCCGGCTTGTCACTCGCCCTGGGCGCCTTCCTGGCCGGCATGCTGATTGCCGAAACCGAATACAAGCACCAGGTGGAGACCGACATCCGGCCCTTCCACGATGTGCTGCTGGGCCTGTTCTTCATCACCATCGGCATGAAGCTGGACTGGCGGCCCATCCTGGACCAATGGGGGCTGGTGCTGCTGCTGACCCTGGGGCCGGTGGTGGCCAAAGCGGTGTTGGTAACGGCGCTGGCGCGGCTCTTCAGGGCGCCCGCGGGCGTGGCCCTGCGCACCGGCCTGTACCTGGCGCAAGCGGGTGAATTCGGCTTCGTGCTGCTGACCCTGGGGGCTGAACAGCGGCTCATAGACCCGCAGTGGGTGAGCCCGGTGCTGGCCTCGATGGTGCTCTCCATGCTGGCCACGCCCTTCCTGATTCTGTACAGCAACGCCATCGTGGCGCGGCTGGTGGCCAGCGACTGGTTGATGCAGTCGGTGCAGCTGACCTCCATTGCCAAGAAGAGCATGCGCACCGAGGCGCACATCATCATCGCGGGCTATGGGCGCAGCGGCCAGAACCTGGCGCGCATCCTGGAGCGCGAAGGCATTCCCTACATGGCGCTGGACCTGGACCCCGACCGCGTGCGGCAGGCTGCGGCGGCCGGCCAAAGCGTGGTGTTTGGGGATGCCGCCCGCATCCAGAGCCTGATGGCCGCGGGCCTGGCGCGCGCCAGCGCGGTGGTGGTGAGCTACCACGACACGCCTTCGGCCATGAAGATCCTGCAACTGGTGCGCGAACACGCACCCAAGGTGCCGGTGCTGGTGCGCACCATCGACGACAGCGATCTGGAGAAGCTGCGCGCGGCCGGCGCCACCGAGGTGGTGCCCGAGGCCATCGAGGGTTCGCTGATGCTGGCCTCGCACGCACTGGCGCTGGTGGGCGTGCCCATGCGGCGAGTGATCCGCATGACGCGGGATGCGCGGGATGCGCGCTACGGCCTGCTGCGCGGCTACTTCCACGGCGCGGACGACGACACCGTGGAGGAGCTTCACCAAGCCCGGTTGTTGACCGTGGGGCTGCCGCCCGCTTCAGCCGTGATCGGTCAGCGCCTTGGGGACTTGGCGCTGCATGCCCTGGGTGTGGAAGTGGTGTCGGTTCGGCATGGCGGAGGTTCGGTACAGCGGCCGGAGGATGACCTGGTGCTGCAGGCGGATGACACGCTGGTGATTTCTGGGGTACCGGAGGCCTTGGCCTTGGCAGAGGCGAAATTGCTCAAGGGCTGACGGCCCTCGGCATGGGTTACTGGGTAGACCGCTACCGCAGATAGACCTCGATGCCGCCCTTGAGCTTGATGAGCAACGGGCGGCCATGCCGGTCCAGGGTTTTGCCAGATGGAACCTTGATCCAGCCTTCGCTGATGCAGTACTCCTCCACGTCCACGCGTTCCTGACCGTTGAATCGCACGCCGATGTCGCGTTCCATCCACTGCCGCAGGTAGTGTGGGCTGCGGGGATCGGTCGACAGGCGGTCGGGCAGTTCGGTAGTGGTGACGCGTGATTCTGGCGCGGGAGCGCTTGATTCAGAGGTGTTCATTTGTCGGATTGTGGCTGCTGTGACCGAGCGGTGAGGGCCCACGGATCAACGGCTTCAGCCGTGTAGAAGCGTTGGCTTGACGCAACAGAATTCCCATACTCAGGCAAGTCCCCATTTTGGGGGGTGGCTTTGCTCGCAGATAGTCGGGACTTTTGCATCAGTAAATCCTTGCCATGAAAACCATGAAACTTCAGGCTGTGGCCGCCGCAGCCTGCCTGACCTGTGTTTGGGCCGCCCAAGCCGCCACCCCTGAACGGGTGGAGGTGACCGGTTCGATGATCAAGCGGACCGACCGCGAGACCCCCTCCGTCGTGGAGGTCATCACCCGCGAGGACATCCGCAATTCGGGATTCGCTTCGGTCGAGGAATTCCTGAAGTCCAAATCCTTCGTGGACACGTCCTCGATCGGTGACGGCTTCGGATCTGGATTCGTGTCCGGCATCTCGACGCTTTCAATGCGGGGCTTTGGATCTCAGGGCACGCTGGTGCTGATCAATGGCCGACGCATCGCCCCGGTGGCGGCGGTGGACATCAACTTCGGTCGCGGCTCACTCATCAGCGTGAACACCATTCCCCAGGGGGCCATTGAGCGCATCGAAGTGCTCAAGGACGGCGCCTCAGCGCTTTACGGTTCGGACGCCATGGCCGGCGTGGTGAACTACGTGTTGCGCCGTGACTACCAGGGTGGAGAGGTTTCGGCCTCCACGAGCATGAACGACCGAGGTGTGGGCAAGAGCCACCGTGCTTCGGCCACCTTCGGCTTCGGCAGCCTGGAAAAGCAGCGGTTCAATGTGTACGGCGGCCTGGAAGTGTCCCGGCGTGACCCGGTGATGCGCTCTGAGCTTCTGGACCGTGGCAACACCAAGGCCTTCCTGGACTACCGCGCATCACAGGGCTTGGTGGACCCGGCCCTGCCGAACACACCATACTCCTTCTACGGCAACTACTACAGCGTGCCGGCCACGTTCCCGGCCACGCAGCGCCCGCCATCAGGCGAGGTCATTGCCGGCAACAGCACGTCTGGGCCTCTGTTCCTCGGTTCGTTGGCCGGATGCCCGGAGGCGGACACGGTGGGCAAGGGAGTTCCGCAGCGCCTGCCCGGCTACATTGCCTCCACGCCGAGCCTGCCTTTGGGCATGTGCTACATCGGCACAGAGAAATATGTCGAGATGCTGGCTCCGCAGGAGCGGATCAACGGCTCGCTGCGCGCCACGTTCTCGGTGAACCAGAACACGACGGCCTACGTGGACGTGATGGTGTCCTCCACCAAGACGACCGAGAACCTGGCGCCGATGATCGCCAACACCTCGTTCAACCTGGTGACCAGCCGCGCGCCCACCATCTCCACCTGGCCGATGGTCAACGGCACCTTCCGGTCCCAGAACGCGATCATCCTGCCGGTCGGCCACCCGGACAACCCGACCAACGGCAAGGCGAATTCCCAGCCCGTTCAGTTGCTCTACCGCTTTGAGGATCTTCCTCACCAAAGTCTGCAAGACCTGAAGTCCACACGGGTGGTGGCGGGCGTGGAAGGCACGTTCGGGGCCTGGGATTACGACGCCGCGCTGATGTTCAGCTCCACGGACAACCAGGCCGTGCGGACCAATCGGTTGCGCTCGTCCCTGTTGAATGCTGCGATCACCTCGGGCAGCTACCGCTTCGGCAAGCCCAATGATGCTGCGGCGATTGCGTCGGTGTCCTCCAATGCCACCACCGTGGGTGATTCGAGCCTGGTTTCGGGCGACTTCCGCGCGTCCCGCGAACTGTTCGCCCTGCCCGGTGGCCGTGCCGCCATCGCCGTGGGCGCCGAGTACCGGCGAGAGAAACTTGCCTCAACGCCGGACGCGGCCTATCTGGCGGGTGACTACATCGGTCTGGTGGCCAATGGCACCTCCGGTTCACGCGACTCGCAAGCCGCTTATGCCGAAATGCGCCTGCCCGTGGCCAAGACCCTGGAAGGCCAGGCCGCGCTGCGCACCGAGCGCTATTCGGACTTCGGCAACGCCACCACCGGCAAGTTGGGCTTCAAGTGGGACGCCGTGAAGTCGGCTCTCGCCTTCCGCGGCACAGCAGCCACCGGCTTCCGCGCACCCTCGATCAGCCAGATCAGCGACTCCTTCCTGCTGTCTTTCCATACCTCGCAGGAAAAGCGCATCTTCGACCCGATCCGCTGCAACTCGAGCAACCCCGCCGCCCCGGTCAGCCTGGATCCGTTGAACCCGGCGCGCGACTGCAACGTGCTGGGCTTTGCCGCCTTGCCGCCGGGCACGGTGGCCTCCGGATCGTTGCCGACGGTGGTCAGCGCCAACCCGAACCTGCAACCTGAAAAGTCCAAGTCCTTCACGCTGGGCATGTTGGCATCGCCGGCGCAGGGGCTGGACATCGCGATCGACGCTTGGCTGTTCCAACGGAACAATGAGATCCGGGTGCAGCGCGGCCAGGACATCATGGACGCGTACATTGCCGACCGTGCGGCCAATGACCAGTACATCATCCGGGATCCCAACCCGGCGACCTGGTTGCCTGGCGTGGCCAACAGCGGCCCGATTCTGGCTCTGGTGCGGCAGTACGGGAACTTCAAGTTCACGCGTACCTTCGGCATCGACTATGACGTGTCGTACAAGTTCCCGATGATGGGCGACGGTCACAACGTCAGCGTCACCTGGCAAGGTACACGCAACCTCAGCTACAAGCAGCAGATCCTCGCAACATCGCCCGTTGTGGAGTACAACAACACGGCCCTGGTGGTGGAGACACCGGCCAACCGTGGCAACGTACGCCTGAACTGGAAGCGCAATGACTGGAGTGCCTGGGGCCGCTACAACTACACCTCGGCGATGCCGTACAGCTCGACCGCGCCTTGCGAAGCCGCCACATCGGGCAGCTTCCTGCCCATCAAGAACCTGGGGCTGTGCAAGCTTGGCGCAGAGTCCACGATCGATCTGGGCATGAGCTACAGCGGCGTCAAGAACCTGACCGTGGCCGGAAGCGTGCTCAACGTGACCAACGACTACAGCCGCTCGGTGCAGATCCCGACGATCTACAACTTCTGGGATACGGGCTTGCCGCAGCAGTTGGGTCGTCGCGTTTCGCTCTCGGCGACATACTCGTTCTAAGTCCGGAGCACAGGCGGAGGGAGGGGCCACGACACAGCCCCCTCCCACCCGCCGCCTGATGCGGCGCTTCATTGGGTGTAGGCTCAAGCTCATGAAACTGCTGCGCCATGGCCCGCTGGGCCGCGAACGACCCGGACTTGTCGATGCCCAGGGCGTCGTGCGGGACCTCACCGGCCTGCTGGCCGACATCACCCCGGAACAACTCTCGCCTTCTGCGCTGCGCGCATTGGCGGCGGCGGACGCCTCGCGCCTGCCGGCCGTCACGCCTGGAACGCGGGTGGGCGTACCGGTGGCCGGGATTCGGCAGTTCCTGGGCATTGGGCTGAACTACCGCCAGCACGCCATCGAGGCGGGGATGGCGATTCCGGCCGAGCCCATCGTGTTCTCCAAGAGCATCACGGCCCTGGCCGGGCCTGACGACGACCTGCCCCTGCCTGAAGGGTCGGTGGCCTTGGACTACGAGGTGGAGTTGGGCATCGTGATCGGCAGCCCCGCGCGGCGCGTGAGCCGCAGCGACGCGCTGGCCCATGTGGCGGGCTATGTGCTGGCCAATGACGTGAGCGAACGCGACTGGCAACTGCAGCGCGGTGGCCAATGGATGAAGGGCAAATGCCACGACGGCTTCGGCCCCGTCGGGCCCTGGTTGGTCACCACCGACGAAATCCCGGACCCGCAGGCCGTGGGCCTGGCGCTGCAGGTGAACGGCGCAGTGCGGCAGGACAGCAACAGCGCGGACATGATCTTCGGCGTGGCCGAGATCGTGAGCTACCTCAGCGGTTTCATGACCCTGCTGCCGGGCGATGTGATCGTGACCGGCACACCGCAAGGCGTGGGCATGGGCTTCAAGCCCCCGAAGTACCTGAAGGCCGGCGATGTGGTGGAGCTCAGCAGCCCGCAGTTGGGGCGGCAGCGGCAGCGCGTGGTGCCGGTTTGATGGGTGAAGAACAGCCCCGCGCGCGGGGTTGGACCGGCCACCTGCAATTGGACTACCGGCTGGTGGACGGCCGCACCGTGGCGCACGACCGCCACGATGGGCCGCTTCGGGTGTTGAAGGCCCTGTACCCCGAAGGCCCCCACACCTGCGAGCATGTGCTGGTGCACCCGCCAGGTGGCCTGGTGGGTGGCGACGAGTTGGCGGTGCAGGTGCAGATGGGCGCGGGCACCCGCGTGCGACTGACCACGCCAGGCGCGGCGCGTTTCTACAAGAGCCTGGGGCCCACAGCCATTCAGCGCGTGAGCCTGCGCCTGGCTGAGGGCGCGCGCCTGGAGTGGCTGCCCATGGAGACGCTGGCCTACAACCGCTGCCGCGCGGTCAATGAATTGCGCATCTCACTGGCGGAGGGCGCGCAGATGATGGGCTGGGACATTTGCTGCCTGGGCCTGCCGGCCTCGGGCCATGCCTTCCTGCAAGGCGAGGTGCAACAGCACCTGGAGATTGAAGGCGTGTGGTTGGAACGCGGGCGCTTGCAAGCAGAGGACCGATGCCTGCGCGAATCTCCGCTGGGCCTCATGGGCCAACCGGTGGTGGCGACGATGTGGTGCGCCAGCGGCACGCCCTGGGCCGAAGAGGAGCGGCAGGCCTTGCAGGAAGCGGCGCTGCAGGCTGGTTCAGCGGTTCGCGCGGAGGGCGTTGCCGCAAGCGGTGGCGCGGTTGCGGGCCGTGTGAGCGTCGGCGGCGTGGCCGCCCACGGCGTGACCAGCCCGAACGCCCAGGTGGTGGTGCTGCGGGCCCTCGCTTCGCGCGTGGAGCCGGTGTTCGAGCTCTTCAAGGCCGTGCGGCAGGCCTGGCATGCCGCACTGTGGTCGCAGGATGCGGTGGCTCCGCGCCTGTGGCGGATGTGAAGCGCTTGCTTGACGCCTCAATCCTTCCACCTTAAATCGCCATCATCCCCTTTACGCCGTCCTGCGCCATATCCGCACCGCGGCCTTGCGCCACCACACGGCCGCGCTCCATCACCACATAGCGGTCGGCCAATTCGGCTGCGAAGTCGTAGTACTGCTCCACCAGAACCACGGACATGGGCTGCCCGTCCAGGCCCTCGCGCGCCAGACGGCGCAGCACCCGCCCGATGTCCTGGATGATGTTGGGCTGGATGCCCTCGGTGGGCTCGTCCAGCATCAGCACGCTGGGCTGTCCGGCCAGCGCACGGGCGATGGCCAACTGTTGTTGCTGCCCGCCGGAAAGGTCGCCCCCGCGGCGGTCGCGCATCTGCTGCAGAACCGGAAACAGTTCGAAGATCTGCGGCGGAATCACCGCCCCGCGCGGCGCGGCCGAGAGGCCCATCTGCAGGTTCTCCATCACCGTGAGGCGGCCGAAGATCTCACGCCCCTGCGGAACATAGCCCAGGCCGGCACGCGCCCGCGCATGCGCGGGCAACCGCGTCATGTCCCGGCCTTCGAGCTGCACCTTGCCCTCGCGCAACGGCACCACGCCCATGAGTGATTTCAGCAGCGTGGTCTTGCCCACGCCATTGCGCCCCAGCACCACCGTGATCTCACCTGGGGCCACGCACAGGTCCACGCCGCGCAGCGTGTGCGAGCCGCCGTAGTACTGGTGCAGGCCCTGCACCAAAAGGCGGTGACCGGCCGGCGCGACCGTGACCGCTGGCGTGGGCTCAACGGCCAAGGTACACCTCCACCACCTGCGGGTTGGCCTGCACCTGCGCCAGGGTGCCTCCAGCCAGCACGCGGCCTTCGTGCAGCACGGTCACGGTGCGGTGCCCTTGCGTCAGCTGCGCCACGAAGTGCATGTCGTGCTCCACCACCACCAGGCTGTGCTGCCCCGCCAGGCTCAGGAACAACTCGGCCGTGCGCTCGGTTTCCTCATCGGTCATGCCGGCCACGGGTTCGTCCAGCAGCAGCAGGGCCGGGTCCTGCATCAGCAGCATGCCGATCTCCAGCCATTGCTTCTGCCCGTGCGACAGCAGCCCCGCCTGGCGATGCGCTTGATCGCGCAAATGAATACGCTCCAACATGGCCTGCAGGCGGTCGGTTTGCTCGCTGCTGAGCCGCGCGGTGATCGATGCGCGCACGCGGCGGTCGGCCTTGAGCGAAAGCTCCAGGTTCTCCCACACCGACAGCGGCTCGTACACCGTGGGCTTCTGGAACTTGCGGCCGATGCCCACCTGGGCAATCTCGTTTTCGCGCAGCTTGAGCAGGTCGATGGTGGAGCCGAAGAAGGCCGTGCCCGCGTCGGGCCGCGTCTTGCCGGTGATCACGTCCATCATCGTCGTCTTGCCTGCACCGTTGGGGCCGATGATGCAGCGCAGTTCGCCCACGCCGATGCTCAAGCTGAGTTGATTCAGCGCCTTGAAGCCGTCGAAGCTGACGCTGATGTCGTCGATATAGAGGGCCACACCGTGCGTGAAATCAGGCGCGTGCCCTCTGAGCACACGGCCGATGCCCGCGCTGCGGCCGCCCGACTCGGTTTGGCCTTCGTCCACCGCGCGGGTCTGATGCTCCGACAAGCGCCGCGCGCCGGCTTCCAAGAGGTCAGGCGTCATGTCGAACGCTCCGGCGGTGCCGAATCAGCCGAACCTGCAGACTTGCCCGATGCCTTCGGCGCGAACCAGCGCGCCTTCACCGTGCCCACCAGGCTCACCAATCCACCCGGCAGCACCAACGTCACCAGGATGAACAAGGTGCCCAGGAAGTACAGCCAGTACTCGGGGAAGACCTGCGTGAACCAGCTCTTGGCGCCGTTGACGAAGAAGGCGCCGATGATGGGGCCAATCAAGGTGCCGCGCCCACCCACGGCTGCCCAGATGGCCATCTCGATGCTGGCCGCAGCCGACATTTCACTGGGGTTGATGATGCCCACCTGCGGCACATACAACGCACCGGCCACGCCGCACATCGCGGCCGACAGCGTCCAGATGGCCAGCTTGTAGGACACCGGGTCGTAGCCGCTGAACATCACGCGGCTTTCCGCGTCCCGGATGGCCTGCAGGACGCGGCCGAACTTGCTCTGAACGATCCAGCGTGACATCAGGAAGAAGCCCACCAGCACCACACCCGTGAGGGCAAACAGCGCCAGGCGGGTGGAGGTCTGCTGCAGCGGAATGCCCAGGATGCGCTTGAAATCCGTGAAGCCGTTGTTGCCGCCGAAGCCGGTTTCATTGCGGAAGAAGAGCAGCATCGCGGCGAAGGTGAGCGCCTGCGTGATGATGGAGAAGTACACGCCCTTGATGCGCGAGCGGAAGGCGAAGTAGCCGAACACGTAGGCGAGCAGCCCCGGCGCGGCCAGCACCATCAGGGCCTGGAACACGAAGGAGTCGCTGAAGGTCCAGTGCCAGGGCAGCGCCTTCCAGTCCAGGAACACCATGAAGTCGGGCAGGTCGGACTGGTACTGGCCCTCGCGGCCAATTTGGCGCATGAGGTACATGCCCATGGCATAGCCGCCTAGCGCAAAGAACAGCCCGTGGCCCAAAGACAGGATTCCCGTGTAGCCCCAGATTAGGTCCATGGCCAGCGCGCAGATGGCGTAGCACATGATCTTGCCGATCAGGGCGACGGCATAGTCGCTGAGGTGCAGGGCGTGCCCCGGGGGCACCACTCCGTTGAGCACCGGCACCAGCACCAGCACGGTGATGAGGGCGGCAGCCACGCCGGCCCAGCCCTTGGGGCCGAGCAAGCGGCCGCGGGCAGGATCGTGGGCCACGGATGGTGTAGCGTTCGACAGGACGTTCAGCGTGGAGCTCATCGTGGGCGCCTCACGCCTCGGCCGAGCGCCCGCGCATGGCGAACAGGCCCTGCGGACGCTTCTGGATGAACAGCACGATGAACACCAGCACCATGATCTTGGCCAGCACCGCGCCGGCCCAGTCCTCCAGCAGCTTGTTCAGCACACCCAGGCCCAGGCCCGCGATGACCGTGCCGGCCAACTGACCCACACCGCCCAGCACCACCACCATGAAGGCGTCCACGATGTAGGCCTGCCCCAAATCGGGCCCCACGTTGCCCACCTGCGAAAGCGCGCAGCCGGCCAGGCCCGCAATGCCCGAGCCCAAGGCGAAGGCCAAGGTGTCCACCTGCGCAGTGTTCACGCCCACACAGGAGGCCATGCGCCGGTTCTGCGTCACGCCGCGCACCATCAGGCCCAGCCGCGTGCGGGCCACCAGCAGCGCCACGCCCAGCAGCACCAGGCCGGCGAAGGCGATGATCACCAAGCGGTTGTAGGGCAGGGTGAGGTTGGGCAGCACCGCCAGGCCGCCGCTCATCCAGGCGGGGTTCTCCAGCGGCACGTTCTGAGCGCCGAAGACACTGCGCACGGCTTGTATGAGGATGAGGCTGATGCCCCAAGTGGCCAACAGTGTTTCCAGCGGGCGGCCATACAGCCAGCGCAGCACCGTGCGCTCAAGCGCGGCACCCACCAAGGCAGCGGATAGAAACGCCACCGGCACCGCTGCCAGCACGTAGTAGTCGAAGGCACCGGGCAGGAACTCGCGGAACGCGCCCTGCACCAGGTAGGTGGCGTAGGCGCCGATCATCATCAGCTCGCCGTGCGCCATGTTGATCACGCCCATCAGCCCGTAGGTGATGGCCAAGCCCAG
Organism: Rubrivivax sp.; assembly: GCA_027487995.1. Classification (GTDB taxonomy): domain Bacteria; phylum Pseudomonadota; class Gammaproteobacteria; order Burkholderiales; family Burkholderiaceae_C; genus RFTU01. The sequence goes on from JAIYCN010000066.1 coordinate 23,706, forward strand.
CGCCACGATCACGAGGATCGAGCCCAGGCTGATGCCGGAGAAGATGATGCCCAGGCGCTCACCCCAGGCCAGGCGCGACTCGATGGCCGCCACCGCGCGCACGAGTGAAGTGCGCACCTGCGCATCGGTCTCCGTACCTGAGGTCAGCCGCTCCTGCAAAAGGCTGCGCACGGACGGTTCACCGCTTTCGGCTAGGCGCTGCACGGCCGCCAGGCGCTTGACCGCGTCATCAGCCGTCACTGAGGCCAGTGCCTGCAGCTTTTCCAATGAAGCGCGCAACGCCGCATCGGTTTCCGCGGCCAGCGCCTTTTCAATCAGGGCCAGCTGCGACGCATCGACGCCCGCGGTGGTGAGTTGTCGCAAGGCCTGCGCCCGCACCTCACGGTTGGTGGACAAGAGGTTCAAGCCCGACTGCACCGCCGCAATGGCGCCTCGCAGCCGGTTGTTGATCATGGATTCCTGCGCGTCCGGAGGCAGAGAGGTCGGTGTACCTGCACCGGCCACCACAGCCGTCGTTCCCTGCACCACGAAGGCCTGCCTGTCGGTGACCTTCACCGCACCGTCTTCCAGCGCCCTCAGGAATGGACCCAGGGCCGGATCGCCCGCGGCGGCCGCGTCCTGCAAGGCCTTCAGGCGATCGTCCGTTTCACCCGCGGCAATGGCATGCGCCTGCTGCGGCGTCAACGCGTGGGCGCTGTTGCCGAGCAGGGCGCCCAAGCCGAGGCAGCCGCCAGTCAGCAATACGCTGAGCGACAGCCGCCCCAGCGGAATGCCCACGGCAAGGGCGAGACGGGACACGACCCGGCGGCACTGCCGCCGGGCCTCGCGCACGAGGCTCATGTCAGGAAGACGAAGCTCGGATCAGGTGATCAGGACTTCTTCGGCGCGATGACGGGCTCGTCCTTCTTGCCCTTGTTCTCGGGGATGAAGGGGCTCCAGGGCTGGGCCTTCACCGGACCAGGCGTCTTCCACACCACGCTGAACTGGCCATCGGCCTTCACTTCGCCAATGAACACGCTCTTGTGCAGATGGTGGTTCTTCTCGTCCATCTTGGACGTGATGCCCGAGGGTGCGGTGAAGGTCTGGCCGGCCATGGCTGCAATCACCTTGTCGGTGTCGGTGGTCTTGGCCTTCTCCACGGCCTGCTTCCACATGTAGATGCCGATGTAGGTGGCTTCCATCGGGTCGTTGGTCAGCGGTTTGTCCTTGTGACCCGGCAGGTTCTTGGCCTTGGCATAAGCGGCCCACTTCTTGGTGAACTCGTCGTTGGCGGGGGCCTTGATGGACATGAAGTAGTTCCACGCGGCCAGGTGGCCCACCAGCGGCTTGGTGTCCACTCCGCGCAGCTCTTCCTCGCCCACCGAGAAGGCGACGACCGGCACATCTGTGGCCTTCAGGCCTTGGTTGCCCAGTTCCTTGTAGAAGGGCACGTTGGAGTCACCGTTGATGGTGGAGACCACGGCGGTCTTCTTGCCCTCGCCAGCGAACTTCTTGATCTTGGCGATGATGCCCTGGTAGTCCGCATGGCCGAAGGGGGTGTATTCCTCCATGATGTCGGCGTCGGCCACACCCTTGCTCTTGAGGAAGGATCGCAGGATCTTGTTGGTGGTGCGGGGGTACACGTAGTCCGTGCCCAGCAGCACGAAGCGCTTGGCGCTGCCGCCATCCTTGCTCATCAGGTATTCCACGGCGGGAATGGCCTGCTGGTTGGGCGCTGCACCCGTGTAGAACACGTTCTTGCTGAGTTCTTCACCCTCGTACTGCACGGGGTAGAACAGCAGGGAGTTGAGTTCCTCGTAAACCGGCAGCACCGACTTGCGGCTCACGCTGGTCCAGCAGCCGAAGGTGACGGCCACCTTGTCCTTGCTGATGAGCTGGCGCGCCTTCTCGGCGAACAGCGGCCAGTTGGAAGCGGGGTCCACCACCACCGGTTCGAGCTTCTTGCCCAGCACGCCGCCCTTGGCGTTGATCTCTTCAATGGCCATCAGGGCCGTGTCCTTGAGCACGGTCTCCGAGATGGCCATGGTGCCGGACAGCGAGTGCAGGATGCCGACCTTGATGGTGTTCTGTGCGAAGGCGGGCACGGACAGGCCGGCCAGGGCCAGCGCCGCGGTCAGGGACTTGAGGTGGTGACGACGGTTCATGTCAGGGATCTCCAGTTGAGCCTGCGAAGAGGCGGTTGGTCGATACTTCCCTCTGCATACCGCAAGGGCCATGCCACTCAAACAGCCCAAACCCGCCCCGCTTTGGTGCGCTTGTCGCCACAGGGACGCAAGACACGCCTGCGGCGCACCAACTTGGATCGAAGCGAATTGCTCCGACTTGGGGCCCCAGGCCGCCCCAACGGCCCCGAACTTGCATAGACTGAACCGCTACGCTCACGAGACCGGCCACCATGGACCTCACCCCCCGCGAAAAGGACAAGCTGCTGATCTTCACCGCCGCGTTGCTGGCCGAGCGCCGCCGCGCGCGTGGCCTGAAGCTCAATCACCCGGAAGCCGTGGCCCTGATCACCGCGGCCATTCTGGAAGGCGCTCGTGATGGCCGCACCGTCGCTGAGTTGATGAGCGATGGCAAGCAAGTCCTCACGCGGGCCGACGTGATGGACGGCATCGCCGAGATGATTCCGGACATCCAGGTGGAAGCCACCTTTCCCGACGGCACGAAGTTGGTGACCGTTCATCAACCCATTGTTTGAGCTGCCCTCAATTGAACGGAAGGATGCGCACCATGATCTCGACCCTGCTGTATCGCCTGTTGAAGCAAGCCGGCGTGGCCATCGGCGCTGCGCTGCTGCGCCGCGTGATCAAGGCCGCCTGGAAGCGCCTGGCGCCCAAGGCAGCTCCATTGGCCGCCGGCACCCTGGCAGCCGTAGCGGCGCAACTGGCGTCGGCCCATGAGGGCCATGGCGCGTTGGGCGACCTGCACGCGCATGGCGATTCGCTGTGGACCCTGGCCCTGCTGGCCGCCGCGGTGGTGATCGGCCTCTTGCTGAAGGCACGCAAATGATTCCCGGCGAACTCATCACCGATGAGGGCGAACATGCCCTGAACCCCGGCCGCCGCACGGTCACGATGGTGGTGCAGAACACCGGCGACCGGCCCATCCAGGTGGGTTCGCACTACCACTTCGCCGAGACCAACAGCGCGCTGCAGTTCGACCGTAGCGCCGCGCGCGGCATGCGGCTGAACATCGCCAGCGGCACCGCGGTGCGTTTCGAGCCGGGCCAGCAGCGCACGGTGGAACTGGTGGACTACGCCGGCGCCCGCCAGGTGTGGGGCTTCCGGGGTGATGTGCAGGGAGCACTGTCATGAGCCGCATCGGACGCCGCGCCTACGCCGAGATGTACGGCCCCACCGTGGGCGACCGCCTGCGCCTGGCCGACACGGCCCTGGTGATCGAGATTGAGCAGGACATGACCCTGCGTGCCGATGGATATGGCGAAGAGGTGAAGTTCGGTGGCGGCAAGACCATCCGCGACGGCATGGGCCAATCCCAGCGGCCCAACGGCCCTGGCCTGAAAGACGCGGTGGACTGCGTGATCACGAATGCGGTGATCGTGGACCACTGGGGCATCGTAAAGGCCGACATCGGCATTCGCGGCCAGCGCATCGCGGCCATCGGCAAGGCCGGCAACCCCGATGTGCAACCCGGCGTGGACATCGTCATTGGCCCGGGAACCGAGATCATTGCCGGCGAAGGCATGATCGTCACGCCCGGCGGCATCGACACCCACATTCACTTCATTTGCCCACAGCAGATCGAAGAAGCGCTGTCCAGCGGCATCACCACCATGTTCGGTGGCGGCACAGGCCCGGCCACCGGCACCTTCGCCACTACTTGCACCCCCGGGCCTGAGAACATCGCGCGCATGTTGCAGGCGGCGGACGCCTTCCCCATGAACCTCGGCTTCCTGGGCAAGGGCAACGCCAGCCGCCCCGAGGCCCTGCGCCAGCAGGTCGAGGCCGGCGTGGTGGGCATGAAGCTGCACGAGGACTGGGGCACCACACCCGCGGCCATCGACAACTGCCTGAATGTGGCCGAGGAAACCGACACGCAGGTGGCCATCCACACCGACACGCTCAACGAGAGCGGCTTCGTGGAAGACACGATTGCGGCCTTCAAGGACCGCACCATCCACAGCTTCCACACCGAAGGCGCCGGCGGCGGTCACGCGCCGGACATCATGAAGGTGGTGGGCCTGGGCAACGTGCTGCCTTCATCGACCAACCCCACGCGGCCCTACACGGCCAACACCATCGACGAGCATCTGGACATGCTGATGGTGTGCCACCACCTGGATGCGTCGATTGCCGAGGACCTGGCCTTTGCCGAAAGCCGAATCCGCCGCGAGACGATTGCGGCCGAGGACATCCTGCACGACCTGGGCGCCATCAGCATGTTCTCCTCCGACAGCCAGGCCATGGGCCGGGTGGGCGAGGTGATCATCCGCTGCTGGCAGACCGCGCACAAGATGAAGGTGCAGCGCGGTGGCCTGCCCGGTGACACCGAGCGCCACGACAACGCGCGCGTGACGCGCTACATCGCAAAACTGGCCATCAACCGGGCGCTGACCCACGGCATTGCGCATGAGGTGGGCAGCATCGCGCCGGGCAAGTGGGCCGACCTGGTGCTGTGGCGCCCGGCCTTCTTCGGCGTGAAGCCCAGCCTCATCCTCAAGGGCGGCTTCATTGCGATGGCGGCCATGGGCGACCCCAACGCCAGCATTCCCACGCCACAGCCGGTGCACATGCGGCCCATGTTTGGGTCCTACGGCGGCGCCCGCGCCACCACGTCGATCACTTTCCTCAGCCAGGCCGCCGTGGCCGCCAGCGTGCCGCAGCGCCTGGGCCTGCGCAAGGCGATCTCCTCAGTGCGCGGCTGCCGCAGCGTGCGCAAGGCCGACATGGTGCACAACAGCTGGACACCGCACATGGAGATCGACGCGCAGACCTATGAGGTGAGGGCCGATGGTGAGTTGCTCACCTGCGAGCCCGCCACCGAGTTGCCGATGGCGCAGCGGTATTTCCTGTTCTGAAAATTTCAGAACTGGTTGTTTTTGA
>JAIYCN010000133.1 GCA_027487995.1 Rubrivivax sp.
AGTTCGAGAGCACCACGATCTCGCTGCCAGGGAACCGGGCAGCCATCCACAGCGAGAGCGATCCCCAGCCGCAGCCGAGCTCCAGAATGCGCTGGCCATTGGCCAGACCGGCGCGTTCGGCATACAGGCGGAACATCGCCTCCTCAGCCTGCGCCAGCGTTTCGGTACCCGTCTCGTACCACGCACAGGAGTACTTCAGCCGCGGGCCCAGGTGCAGGTGAAAGAACTCCGAGGGCACCTCGTAGTGCTGCTCGTTGGCCGCATCGGTTTCCTTGGCAATCGGGCTTTCGCGCAACTCCTCCACCAAGGCGGCCAAGCGCTCGGCGGCCAGAGGCGGGTTGTCGGCGCCTTCGTCGATGAGGCGCTGCTTCATCAGGCTGCGCATGCCGGCACGCACAAGGGCATCCGGCAGCAGCCCTTTCTCGCAGGCCTCAATCAGCGCCGTGCTCAGGCGTGCGGAGAGGGTGGCGTTTTCGGGGGCGGCTGCGGTGGAGGCCACGGTGGTGCTCATGGGTGCGCGGGCGTGCGAGGCACGGAAGTTGAACAGACGGGTTTGCCGAGCCGCAGCCAACAACCCCGCGGATCAACCCTCAATTGTGCGCGGGAAGCGCCCGAATGGATTCAACCGGCCCCGCGCTTGGGTGGCCAGGGAATCAGCGCGCTGGTCGTGCGGATGTACTCCGCATATTCAGGGCGCGTGCGCGCCGCCTGCGCTTCCGTGGCCGGAATGCCCGACAGCTTGAGCAGCAGGAAAGCCATCACCGCGGGCGGCAGCAACGCCAGCCAAAAACCTTCCGCACCCCAGGCCAAGGGCACGTAAGCCACCCAGTGCAGACATTCGAAGAAGTAATTGGGGTGACGCGACCAGCCCCACAAGCCCTGCCGACACACGCGGCCTTTATTGGCCGGGTCGCGCTTGAAGGCGGCCAACTGCGCGTCGGCCAAGGCCTCGCCCAAGATGGATACGATCCAGATGAGGGCCGACAACAGGATCAAGGGCTGCGGCACGGGCGTCTCACGCCGGCTGGCCACCAATAGGCCCAGGGCGATGATCATCGAGAACACCACCTGCACCTGGAAAAAGCGCCACATCTTGAACTGGGCCTGCTCACCCCATTCCTTTCGCAGTTGCGCGTAGCGCCCATCCTCAGGCTTGCCATGGTTGCGCGCCCACAGGAAGGTGCCCAGGCGCAGGCCCCACACCAAAGGCATGGCGGCAATCATCACGCGCACCACCGGCTCGGCGGTGGAGTGCCAAGCGAACCAAGGGCCCAGCAGGCCCAAGGTCCACGCCCAAACCGCATCCACCTCGCCGGCGTTGCCGGTGCGCAGCTGCATCAGCCACACGCCGGTGAAGGCCAGCGCCAAGGCCAGCCATGCGATAAGAAGGATTTCGGTCAGACTCAACGCAGGTCACCGGCCAGGCTGGCCAATGCATCCGGTGCGATCACCACGTGCGCGGGGTAGTTGGTGTGGTCGCAGCCCAACTTCACCAAGGCACCGGCGCGGATGGCGTCGCGCATGTCCTTGTTGAATTCGAAGCGCACGAAGTGCACCGAGGACGTCTTGTCCTCGTTCTCGCGGTCCAGGTCCTCGTCGGCGATGGCGTAGACACGGCCGTGGCCTTCCACCTCGATGAACATGCGGTCTTCCACCCCAATCAGGCGGGCAAGTTCACGGCGACGCTCGTGGATGTCGGGGTACTCCAGCAGCATGGTGGCTTTCCAGTTCGTACCGTCCGGGATCAGGGGCGCATAGGCCTCAATCTCGCTGACGATGCCTTCCTCATCGAAGATCTTCTCGATGTGCAGCATCTCCTGGATTTGGCGGCGGATGGTCTTCTCATCCTCGAACTGCAGGGTGATGTGATCACCCAGCTCCACGCTGCGCAGCTTGCGGTGCGCAATCGCGTCGGCGCGGCTGGCCTTGCGGATCTTGGAATAGGCCTCAAGCGTCATGAGGCTGTCGCGTGCAATGGATGCCATGGTGGTGAACTCCTCTGTCCAGAACCTTGGGGTTGAAACGAAATCTCAGGCCATGCCGTAGGCACGGCGTACCAGGCTCAACGGATGCTGCAACGCCTGTGCGGGCGTACCGGCTTCCTTCATGCCTTGTGCAATGTGGTGGCCAGCCAGCGCACAGTCACTGGAGATGTAGTCCGGCTGGTCCTTGGCCATCGCCTTGAACACCGGCTTGCCGATCTTCATGGCCACCTTGTGGTATTCCTTCTTCACACCGTAGGTGCCGGCGTGCCCGGAGCAACGTTCCACGGTGTTGAGCTTCACGTCCACCTTGGTGCCGATCAGCTTGAACATCTCCTCGGTCTTCTTGCCGATGTTCTGCACGCGGCCATGGCAGGGAATGTGGTACGAGACCTTGCCCAGCGCCGTCTTGAAGTCGGTCTTGAGCAGCCCGTCGCGGTTGCGCAGCATCAGGTACTCAAACGGGTCCATCATCGCCTTCTTCACCAACTGCGTGTCGGTGCAGTCGGGGAACATCAGCGGAATCTCCTGCTTGAACATCAGCGTGCAAGAAGGCACGGCCGACAGGATCTGGTAGCCCTCGCGTGCATAGCGGGCCAGCACCGGAATATTCGCTTCCTTGCTCTGGGCCACCGATTGCAGGTCACCCAGCTCCAACTTGGGCATGCCGCAGCACTGCTCCTTGTCCACGATCACATACGGAATCTCGTTGTGGTCAAGGATCTTCAGCAGGTCGTGCCCGATGCCGGGCTCGTTGTAGTTCACATAGCAGGTGGAGAAGATGGCCACCTTGCCCAGGGTCTTGTCGCCGTTGGTGACCTGCTTGTAGCGGGCCTTGGGGGCGCTCCAGCGGAAACGCTCGGAGGCCAGCTCGGGCATCCACGCGTCCGGGTGCACGCCCAGTTGCGAGTCCATCACCTGGCGGGCGAACTTGGTCTTGTTGACGGCGTTGACCGCCTGCACCACGATAGGAATGCCGGCGAACTGGCCGTGCACGTCGGTGGAGGCCAGGAACTTCTCGCCGCGCTTCAATTCACCCTTCTGGAACTTGATGGCCTTGGCCCGCAGCATCGTGTGCGGGAAGTCCAGGTTCCACTCATGCGGAGGCACGTAGGGGCACTTGGTGAGGTAGCACAGGTCACACAGGTAGCACTGGTCGACCACTTTCCAGTAGTCGGCCTTCTTCACGCCGTCCACTTCGCCCGTGGGGCCGTCATCCACCAGGTCGAACAAGGTGGGGAAACTTTGGCACAGGCTTACGCAGCGGCGGCAGCCATGGCAGATGTCGAAGATGCGCTCCATCTCGTGGAAGCACTTCTCTTCGTTGTAGAACTCCGGGTTCTTCCAGTCGATCGGGTGCCGGGTGGGCGCTTCGAGGCTGCCTTCTCTGCTCATGATGCGTGCTGCTCAGTCTGAGGTTCGTTTGTCGGTGATGCGCCGCCCAAACAGCATGC
>JAIYCN010000304.1 GCA_027487995.1 Rubrivivax sp.
CAGCCCCCAGGCGCTGGTGGATGCAGCAACGGACTACGCACAGCTCAGCGGCTATCCGGTTCAGGTCCAATGGGCGCTGCTTGAAGGGGTGAACGATGGTGATGACGAACTGGAGGGTATTGCCGCCTTGCTCAAGGGCCGGCAAGCCATGTTGAACTTCATTCCGTTCAATGAGGTGGAGGGCACCGGGTACCGGCGGCCGTCCTGGGAGCGCGCTGCCGACATGGCCCGGAGGTTGAACCAGATGGGCATCTACACCCGGCTGCGGCGTTCTGCGGGGCAGGATGTCGAGGGCGGCTGTGGGCAGTTGCGGGCGCGACAGCCTGAGGTTCAGGTGGTGTCGGGGCCCCTGAACTTGGGATCGGGATCGGGCTTGGGTTCAGCTTTGGGTTCTGGCCGTATCAGCGGCAGGAACAGCAGCACCACGGATCCCACCGCGATGTCCAACAAAAGCGTCGTGGCGTAGCCATAAGCCTCGACGGCCAGGCCCTGCCAACGGGCAGACATGGTGATGGCCAGGTTCATCAGGGCCGTGTAGGCGGTGAATTGGGTGGCGGCCACAGCCGCACGTGTGATGTCCATGAACATGGGCATGGACGAGCCGTACATGAAGCCGTTGAACAGGCCATAGGCCGCGCAGGCCACCATAAAAAGGGTCGGCAGTCGGTCGTCGAGAGGCTGGCCCTTCACGGGCTCCCCCCACACCATCAAGGCCACCGCCAGCGCCAGCACCGGCACCGCCATGCCCCCAATGGCCAGGGTGAGCGTGGCGCGGCGCCCCCAACGATCGGCCAGCACGCCTCCGACGATGCAGCCCAGCGCTCCTAAGACGGTCGTGGCCAGGCTCACCCCGGCCAGCGACTGGTCGTCTAGCCCGAGGTCTACGCCAAGGTTGGTTTGTAGGGCCAGGGCCAGGCTCATGCACCCCATGGGCAGGACGGCCACCAGCAACCCCATGCGGGCCGGCCGAGAGGCCTTCATGGTCTGCCAAGTGGTCAGCGCAAAGGCTTGGAGGCCTTCGCGGACGGCCCGCCAGGAAGACGAAGATCCCCCCGCTGCGGGAAGCGGGGCGTTTTCGCGCATGGGCAGCACCACCAGGGTGGTGACCATCAGCATGGCCGCGCACACCATCAGGACCGCACCTGAGTAGCCAGCAGCCGCGGATAAGGCCAATGCGCCAGCCCCGCCAATGGCCTGCCCGACATTGGCCCCGGCAAACATCAGGCCGGCGGCACGCCCACGTTCATCGGCCTGGAGGTTTCCCACGGCCAGGGCGTCGATGGCGACATCCTGAACGGCCGCGAATGAGTTGTGCAGCAGGATGATGCCGCTCACCAGGCCGATCTGCGCCACGGGGTCCAGGCTGGCCGCAAAGGCCAAGCTGGCCACCATGAGCAGCTGCACGGCCAGAATCCAGGCACGGCGGGGGCCCCAACGCTGCGAGCGGAACACATCCACCACCGGGCCTGCAGCCCATTTGAAGGCCCAGGGGAGGTATAGCGCGGCCACGAACGCACCGATCTCCGCGGGCCCCACACCCATGCGCCGCATGTGGGCGGCCATCGTGGTGCCGGCAAAACCGATGGGAATGCCCTCGGTGATGTAGAGAAGGAAAAACGCCGCCAGTCGCCCACGCGGCGTGGCCAGCAGATTGGGCAGGCGCATCAGCGCAACTGGTCCAGTGCCTGACGCAGGTGGCTGATGGAGCGCTCGGGGTTGTGCAGCTTGTCCAGCCCGAAGAGCCCCAGGCGGAAGGTGCGGAAGTCCGGGCCCTCGTCGCACTGCAGGGGTACACCGGCAGCGGTTTGCAGGCCCAACGCCAAGAACTTCTTGGAGTTCTGGATCTCGGGATCTTCGGTGTAGCTCACGACCACGCCGGGAGCCTCGTAGCCCGGTGCGGCCACGCTTCGGTAGCCGTAAGTGGCCAGCAGGTCACGAACGCCGCGGCCCAGTGCCCACTGTTCCTGGCACAGTTTGTTGAAGCCGTAAGCCTGTGTTTCGCGCATCACCGCCGCTACGCGCTGAAGGGCGTCGGTCGGCATGGTGGTGTGGTACACGTGCGCACCGCTCTCATAGGTTTCCATCACCTGCAACCACTTGCGCAGGTCACAGGCGAAACTGGTGCTGGTGGTGTGGTCGATGGCGCGCCGGGCGCGTTCACTGAGCATCACGAAAGCGCAGCCCGGAGAGCCGGACCAGCCCTTCTGCGGAGCGCTGATGAGCACGTCCACCCCGGTGGCCTTCATGTCCACCCAGGCGGCGCCCGAGGCGATGCAGTCCAGCACCAACAATCCCTCATGCTCGTGCAGGGCGCCTGCGACCGCCTTGAGGTACTCATCCGGCAGGATCATTCCGGCCGAGGTTTCCACGTGGGGCGCGAACAGCACCGAGGGCTTTTGGCGCCGAATGGTCTCCAGTACTTCCGCCAGGGGTGCTGGCTGCCAGGGTTGCTGCGGACCGGTGGCCACGGGACGCGCCTTGAGGACGGTGCTTGATTTGGGGATCAAGCCCATCTCGAAGATTTGGGTCCAGCGGTAGCTGAACCAGCCGTTGCGCAGCACCATCACATCCCGCCCGGTGGCGAACTGGCGAGCCACGGCCTCCATGCCGAAGGTGCCGCTGCCGGGCATCACGATGGCCGAATGGGCGCCGTACACCGTCTTGAGGATGGATGAGACCTCATTCATCACGCCCTGGAAGCGGTGCGACATGTGGTTGAGCGCGCGGTCGGTGTAGACCACGGAGAACTCCAGCAGGCCATCAGGGTCGACGTCGGGAAGAAGGCCGGGCATGGAGGGTCTCCGAAAGGGTTCAGAAGGCGCTGATCGGGGGCTCGACCAGCAGTTCGGCCACGCGGTAACCGTCCTTCAGCAGGGCCTGCCGCATCCACTCAGGGTGAGGGCCCACGCCGTCCCAGGTTTCGCCGGTGATGGGGTGACGATACTTCACCGGGCGGGTCTGCGCCACAGAACCGTCCGACGCGCCTGGGGCCGGTTCGGACGAATTGCACGGGTCTCGCACATCGGTCAACTCTTCGGCCGTGATGCGGAAGAACTCCACCAGACGGCGCGCCTGGCGCAAAGCGGAAGCACGCAGCTCGGAAGGGTCGACATCGGGCTCAGGGGGCACATCCAAGACGCCAGCCGAGACTGGGTCATGCAAACCAACACCATCCCGAGCCTGCGGGGTTTTCATCACCATCGAAAAAGTGTATGCGAGC
>JAIYCN010000090.1 GCA_027487995.1 Rubrivivax sp.
GCAAAGCGGCACCACTGGCATCAACACCCTGCGCATCTATTCGCCCACCAAACAAGCGCTGGACCAGGACCCGGAGGGCACCTTCATTCGCCGCTGGGTGCCCGAACTGGCACGCGTGCCTTTGCCTGCTTTGGCCCAGCCCTGGATGATGAGCCTGGCGCAGCAAGAGGAAGCGGGCTGCATCATCGGCCAGGACTATCCCGCGCCGATCGTCGATGAAAAGGCAGCGGCAAAGGCGGCCAAGGACGTGATGTACGGCCTGCGGGGCCACGCTTCGACGCGTCGTGAGGCCGACCAGATCCAGGACCGCCACGGCTCACGCAAGAGCGGCCTGCCGCAGACGGGCTTGGGTGCACGCGGGACGCCGCCCAAGGCCGGCGCAAAACGGACACCTCGAGGCGCTTCCAAGGTGCCCAAAGCCCCTAAATCCCCTAAAGTCCCGGATACCCAACTGGATCTCTTCGGCATGCCAAACCTGTCAGCATCCGACGATGACCCGAGGTGACCACAAAGCAAGCCAGCGCGGCGAATTCCGCGGAAACAAAGCCAACCTGCCCAGTAAACCCTGCACGGTATGCGGCCGGCCCATGGTGTGGCGCAAGGCCTGGGCCAAGAACTGGGACGAGGTGAAGGTGTGTTCCGATGCCTGCCGCGCCCAGGGCAAGCGTCAGCGCCAGTCCGCAGGTGGTGGGGCATGAAGAGTCCTGCACGCCAATTGATTCTGGTGCTGGGGGATCAACTCGACCTGCAGGCCTCCTGCTTTGATGAAGCCGACCGCGACCAGGATGTGGTGTGGATGGCCGAGGTGGCGCAAGAGTCCACGCATGTGTGGTCGTCCAAGCCGCGAATTGCGCTGTTCTTGACGGCCATGCGCCACCATGCGCAGGCCTTGCGGGAAGCGGGTTGGCGCCTGGACTACCGCGCGCTGGACGACGAGGGCAATTTGGGAACGCTTGCTGCCGAGCTGGAGGCCGCCATCCGTCGGTACCGCCCACAGCGCCTGGTGATGACGGCACCCGGGGATTGGCGGGTGCTGGATGCCCTCAAGGCCGTGGCGCAGGCGGCCGACCTTCCGCTGGACATCCGCGAAGATCGACACTTCTTCAGCACCGTGCGCGAATTTGCGGCGCATGCCAAGGGCCGCAAGCAGATTCGCCTGGAGTACTGGTACCGCGAGTTGCGCAAGAAGACGGGGCTGCTGATGGACGGCGACGAGCCGGCCGGCGGGCAGTGGAACTTCGATGCCGACAACCGTGAAGCCTTCGGCAAGGAAGGCCCGCCTCCGATCCCCGAGCCCACGCGCTTTGCGCCCGATGCGCAAACCCAGGCCGTGTTGGCCTTGGTGCAGCAGCGCTTTGCCGACCATCCGGGTGACTTGGCTTCATTTGCCTGGCCTGTGACACGCGAGCAGGCGCTGGTGGCGCTGGACGCCTTCATCCGCGAGCGCTTGCCGCACTTCGGGCGTTGGCAGGATGCGCTGTGGACGGGTGAGGTGTGGCTGTTCCACTCACACTTGTCGGCTGCGCTCAACCTCAAGCTGCTCAACCCGCGGGAGGTGGTGGAGGCCGCGCAGGCCGCGTGGCAAGACGGGCGTGCGGACCTGGCATCGGTGGAGGGCTTCATCAGGCAGATCCTGGGCTGGCGCGAATATGTGCGCGGCATCTACTGGCTGCACATGCCGCAGTACCTGGAGCGCAACGCGCTCGGTGCCACCCGACCCCTACCCGCCTTCTTCTGGACGGGCCAGACGGACATGGCCTGCCTGCGCGATGCGCTGCAACTCACCCTGCAGCACGGCTATGCGCACCACATCCAACGTCTGATGGTGACGGGCCTTTACCTGCTGCTGCTGGGCGTGGACCCCAAGGCCGTGCACGGTTGGTACTTGAGCGTGTACGTGGACGCGGTGGAGTGGGTGGAGTTGCCCAACACTCTGGGCATGAGCCAGTTCGCCGACGGTGGCCTGATGGCCAGCAAGCCCTATGCGGCCAGCGGCAAGTACCTGCAGCGCATGGGCAACCATTGCAAGGGCTGCCGCTACGACCCCGCGCAGGCCACGGGCGAGCGGGCCTGCCCCTACACCACCCTGTATTGGGACTTTCTGCTGCGCCATGAAGCCGCGCTGGCCAAGAACCCGCGCATGGTGATGCAGGTGAAGAACCTGCAGCGTCTGGATGAAGGCAAGCGTGCGGCGATCATTGAGCAGGCGCGGTCACACGCCGCGGCGGTGGCTGCGGTCTGAACTCGGATTGATCAGGGGTGGGCGGGTGTGCTGCGCACGCGGCGCACGGCCTGCTCCCACTCATGAAGTCGTGAGCCGCGCTGATCGGCGCTCCAGCGTGGTTCAAAGCGTCGGTCTTCACGCCAGAGGTGCCGTAAGTCTTCGACGCTGCTCCAGAGGCCGGCCCCCAGACCGGCCAGGTAGGCCGCCCCCAAGGCGGTGGTCTCGGTGATCAAGGGACGCACCACCGCCAGGCCCAAGAGGTCAGCCTGCAGTTGCATCAACGTGTCGTTGACGCAGGCGCCGCCATCCACGCGCAATTCGCGCAAGGCGGGCAGGCCCTGGGCCTGCAGATCGGCACTCATGGCCTGCAGCAAGGCCGCACTTTGAAAGGCCATGCTGTCCACCGCCGCGCGGGCGATATGGGCGGCCGTGGTGCCGCGGCTCAGCCCCAGGATGGCGCCGCGGGCATCGGCGTCCCAGTAGGGCGCTCCCAGGCCGGTGAAGGCCGGCACGAAGAATACACCGCCACTGTCGGGCACCGAGTCGGCCAGTGATTGGGCTGCGGCCCCGCTCGGCACCAGCCCCAGGCCGTCGCGCAGCCACTGCACCACCGCCCCGCCCACGAACACGCTGCCTTCCAGCGCATAACCCGGCTCGGTGCGCTGCACCTGCGCGGTGGCAGTGGTCAGCAGCCCGTGTTGGCTGCGAACAGCCTGTGAACCCGTGTGCACAAGTGCAAAGCATCCGGTGCCGTAAGTGTTCTTGCCCAAGCCGGGTTCGAAGCACGCCTGGCCGAAGAGGGCGGACTGTTGGTCGCCCGCGATGCCGGTGATGGGCACGCCCTTGACCGGACCGAGGGACGCTTCACCAAACCAGCCGCAGGACGCCTGCACCACGGGCAGCACGGCGCGCGGGATGTTCAGCCTTTGCAGCAAGGCTTCGTCCCATTCCTGGCGCTGAAGGTCCCACAACATCGTGCGCGAGGCGTTGCTGATGTCGGTGGCGTGAACCGCACCACCCGTGAGATTCCACAGCAGCCAACTGTCCACGGTGCCGAAGGCCAATTCACCTCGCTCGGCGGCGGCTTGTGCGCCGGGTACATGGTCCAACAGCCAGCGCAGCTTGGTGGCGGAGAAGTAGGGGTCGATGACGAGCCCTGTGTGTTGGGCGACAGCCTCGCTCATGCCTTCTGCGCGAAGTGCTGCGCACATGTGTTCGGTCCGGCGGTCTTGCCACACGAGGGCCGCATGCACAGGTTGGCCTGTTCGGCGGTTCCAGAGCACGGTGGTTTCGCGCTGGTTGGTCACGCCCATGGCCGCCAATTCGCCGGGTCGCACCTGCGCTTGTTGCAGAGCCTGTTGTGCCACCGCCCATTGCGTGGCCCACAGTTCTTGTGCGTCCTGCTCCACCCAGCCAGGCTGTGGGTAATGCGCCTGCACCTCCTGCTGGGCCAAGGTCAGCAGCAGGCCCTGATCGTCGAAGACCAGGGCCCGGCTTGACGAGGTGCCCTGATCCAGGGCCAGGACCAGGCGGCGCAGGCTCATGCCTTTGGTGGGCTAGCCTGCTGAGTCTGCGTCCATTCGCGCAGCAGCGAGGACAGCACGTCCAGCGGCACGGCTCCGTGGTCGATCACGGAGTTGTTGAAGCGGCGCAGGTCAAAGCGTCCGCCCAGCGCCTGACGAGCGCGCTCCCGTTCGTCCAGGATGTGCAACTGACCGGTCATGTAGGCCAGGGCCTGGGCGGGTGTGGAGATGTAGCGGTCCACCTCGGCGGTCATGAAGATGGGGTTCTCGCCCACCTGCGCATTCATGGTGTCGATGGCCTTCTGGCGGGTCCATCCCATCGCATGCAGGCCGGTGTCCACCACCAGGCGTGCCGCACGGAAGGCCTGGGCCTGGATGAAGCCCCAACGGTCCTGCGGGGTTTCGTAGAAGCCCACTTCGTCCATGATGCGCTCGGCATACAGGCCCCAGCCTTCGCTGAAGGCGGTGTAGCCCCCGCCGCGGCGGAAGGCAGGCAAGTCACCCAGCTCGCGCGCACGGGCAATCTGCATGTGGTGCCCCGGTACGGTTTCGTGCGCCACCAGGGAGGGCAGGGCCCACTTCTGGCGGCGCTGGTAGGCCAGCACGTTCGCGTTGTACCAACCCGGGCCGGAGCCATCCAGTGGCGGGCCGGTGTAGTTGTCGGCAGCGCCGGGACCCAAGTGTTCGGCCATGGGCCGGATGCCATAGGGCGTGCGCGGCAGTTCGATGAACATCCGCGGCATCCACGGGTCCAGCCGTTTGCCCACGGCCCGGTAGCCTTCGAGCATGGCCTGCGGGCTGCTGAAGTAGTTGTCGGGCGTGCTCAGGGCCCTCACGGCCTCGGTGAAGTTCATCCGCAGGCCCATCTGCTCACGCAGCTTGGCGAATTCCTCGTGCAGTTGGGCCAGTTGCGCCAAGCCCAGTTCGTGGATTTCCTGGGGCGACTTGCGCGTGGTCGTGTTTTGCCGAACCAGTTCGGCATACACCGCCTCGCCCCCAGGGTAGCGCTGCATGCCGCCGGCATCTGGTGCCTGGGGCATGAGGCGCTGGGCCACCGTGTCGCGCAGTTGCTGCAAGGCCGGCAACACGTCGCGGCGCACCGCGGCTTCGCCTCGCTCTCGCCAGCGCGCCACTTCGGCCGTGGGCATGCCTGGTGGCAGGCGGCGCCAGGGCTCCATGAAGGGCCCTGTGGCCACATTGGCGCGGATCTGGCCATCCAGTTGGGCCAGCACCCGCTCCAGCACCGGCTTGGCCGAGACCCAACCCAACTGCTGTGCACGCTGCAACTGCGCCATCTCCTGCTGGATGCGCCGCGGATGCTGCGCCAGGCGCGAGAGCAGTTGCTCGCGCTGCTCGGCCGTGTCCACGGGCTGCTGCTGCAGCAGGCCCGACATCAGCGTGTGCGGCCCGCGCAGCGCACCCAGGTTCATGCTGCGGTAACCCTCGAAGCGCGCCAGGGCCAACTGGGCGTTGAGGTTGTAGATGAACATTTCCCGCGAGAGGCGGTCGCGCTCGTTCAGGCCTGCGGCCGATACCCCTTGGGCTTCCTGCAGGAAGCCGCGCAGCAGGGTCTCCCGCTGGGCTTCGGCCTGTGGGCCCACCTGGGCCAATTCGCCACCGAAGCGGTGGTCGCCCCGGAAGGTGCCCCACTCCGGCGCCATGCGCGCCATGGCTTCCCAGTGGCGCGAGAAGATGTCGTGCAACTGGCGGGCGCCTGGACTGACGGTGGAGGGGGTTGTGGCGGATCCTTCAGGGGTGAGGATGGCGCAACCCGAAAGGGCACTGGCGCCTGCCCAAAGAGAAAGGCCGCATCCGCAGCGGAGGAACTGGCGTTTGCTTGAATTCATGGTGTGGATGCTAGCCACACCCCCCTTGAATCAGCACCGGGAAGCCCCGGGGGGTTCTACGGTAATTTCCTGGTGTCTAATCCGCCCCCAACGCAATCACCATGCGGCCCGGCGCTTGGCGTGGCTTATCCGCCCGACCCGCGCCGCGCGAGGTCTCCCGTGCAATGGATACCCTGATCCAACAGATCATCAACGGCCTGGTTCTGGGCAGCATGTATGCCCTGGTTGCCCTGGGCTACACGATGGTCTACGGCATCATCAACCTCATCAATTTCGCCCACGGCGAGGTGTTGATGGTGGGCGCCTTGGTGAGCTGGAGCGTGGTCACCGCATTGGGGGGCACGGGCCTGCCGGGTTGGGTGCTGATGCTGATTTCGTTGCCGGTGGCCGTCCTGGTGTGCTGCACCCTGAATTTCGGCATTGAGAAACTGGCCTATCGGCCGCTGCGCAACGCGCCGCGTCTGGCACCCTTGATCACGGCCATGGGCATGAGTCTGCTGCTGCAGACGCTGGCCATGATCATCTGGAAACCCAACCCCAAGCCCTATCCGCAATTGCTGCCGGGTGACCCCATTGACCTGGGCGGGCCGGTCATCACGGTCACGCAGATCCTCATCCTGGGAGTGACTGCGGCAACGCTTGCTGCACTCATGTACCTGGTCAATCGCACGCGGCTGGGCCGCGCCATGCGCGCCACCGCAGAGAACCCGCGGGTGGCGGCACTCATGGGCGTGCGGCCCGACACCGTCATCTCCATCACCTTTCTCATCGGTGCCGCCTTGGCGGCACTGGCTGGGGTGATGTGGGCGGCCAACTACGGCACGGTGCAGCACACCATGGGCTTCCTGCCAGGTCTCAAGGCCTTCACGGCAGCGGTGTTGGGGGGCATCGGCAACTTGGGTGGCGCGGTGGTGGGCGGTTTGCTGCTGGGTCTGCTGGAAGCCATCGGCGCGGGCTACCTGGGCGAACTCACGGGCGGCGTGCTGGGTAGCCACTACGTGGACATCTTTGCCTTTGCGGCGTTGATCCTGGTGCTCACGCTGCGGCCCTCGGGCCTGCTGGGTGAGCGTGTGGCAGACCGGGCCTGAGCGGATGGGTGCGATGCTGAAGAACCGTTGGGCCGTGTTCCTGATCGCCGCCGTGCTGCTGGTGGCGCTGCCGCTGGTGCTGCAGCCGCTGGGGTCGGGCTGGATCCGCATCGTGGCCACGGCGCTGCTGTATGTTCTGTTGGCCTTGGGCCTGAACATCGTGGTGGGCTACGCTGGCCTGCTGGACCTGGGCTTTGTGGCGTTCTACGCGGTGGGCGCCTACATGGTGGCCCTGCTCACCTCGCCGCATCTGGCGGAGCAGTTCGCGTGGTTCGCGCAGTATTTTCCTCAGGGCATCCACACGCCGATCTGGGTGGTGATTCCCATGGCCGCGCTGCTGGCGGCCTTTGCTGGCGTGCTCCTGGGCACCCCCGTGCTGAAGCTGCGCGGGGACTACCTGGCCATCGTCACCCTGGGCTTCGGCGAAATCATCCGCGTGTTCATGAACAACCTGGAACACCCGGTCAACATCACCAATGGGCCTCGTGGTCTGGACCGGATCGACCCGGTCACGATCTTCGGCTTCAGTTTGGGCAAGCCGCTGGACCTCTCGCTGCCCTGGGGTGACATGCGCATTCCGTCGGTGACCCTGTACTACTGGCTGTTCCTTGTGCTGGTGGTGGTGAGTGTCGTCATCTGCCGCCGCTTGGAGGATTCGCGCATTGGCCGCGCCTGGATGGCCATCCGCGAAGACGAAATTGCCGCGCGCGCCATGGGCATCAACACCCGCAACATGAAGCTGTTGGCCTTTGGCATGGGTGCAGTTTTCGGCGGCGTGTCCGGCGCCATGTTCGCCTCCTTCCAGGGCTTCGTGTCGCCCGAGTCCTTCAGCCTGATGGAGTCGGTGATGATCGTGGCGATGATCGTGCTTGGCGGTCTTGGCCATATCCCTGGCGTGATCCTGGGGGCCTTGCTGCTGGCCGCCCTGCCCGAGGTCCTGCGCTATGTGGCCGGCGATGTGCAGAACATGACCGGCGGACGAATCGACGCGGCCATCCTGCGGCAGTTGCTGATTGCGCTGGCGATGATCGCGGTGATGTTGATTCGCCCGCGTGGCCTGTGGCCGGTGCCGGAGCATGGCAAGGCTGCTGCGGGCTCCGCATCGGGGGCGGGCGCATGAGCGTGGTCCCGGTGCTGCGCGTACAGGGTGCGGGCAAGCGCTTCGGCGGCCTGCAGGCCCTCTCCGACGTGGGCTTGACCATCGAGCGTGGGCAGGTCTACGGACTCATCGGTCCCAACGGCGCGGGCAAGACCACCTTCTTCAACGTCATCACCGGTCTATACGTGCCCGATTCCGGCACCTTCGAGCTTGATGGCCAGCCCTACCGCCCCGCGGCGGTGCACGAGGTGGCCCGGGCGGGGATTGCGCGTACCTTCCAGAACATCCGCCTGTTCCCCGACATGACGGCCTTGGAAAACGTGAAGGTGGGGCGCCACGTGCGCACGCGCTCGGGCGTGCTGGGCGCCATCCTGCGCACCGGGGCATTTCGGGCCGAGGAGCGGGGCATTGAAGACCGCGCGCGTGAACTGCTGGATTACGTGGGCATCGGCCGCTACGCGGACTTCCGGGCGCGCACGCTGTCCTATGGCGACCAACGCCGCCTGGAAATTGCCCGTGCGCTGGCCACCGATCCCAAGCTGATCGCCCTGGATGAACCGGCCGCAGGCATGAATGCCACCGAGAAGGTGGTGCTGCGCGAACTCATCGATCGCATCCGGGGTGATGGCCGCACCATCCTGCTCATCGAACACGATGTGAAGCTGGTGATGGGCCTGTGCGACCGCGTGACGGTGCTGGACTACGGCAAGGTGATTGCGCAAGGTGAGCCTGCCGAGGTCCAGCGCAACCCGAAGGTGATCGAGGCGTACCTGGGCGCGGGACATGCCGCAGGACATGGTGCGTGCCAGGAGGCTGGGCATGGCTGAGGTGCTGCTGTCCGTACGCGGCCTGAAGGTGGCCTATGGCGGCATTCAGGCCGTCAAGGGCGTGGAGCTGGAGGTGCGCCAGGGTGAACTGGTGAGCCTGATTGGCGCCAATGGCGCGGGCAAGACCACCATGCTCAAGGCCCTGACGGCCACGCTGCAGCCCTCCAGTGGCGAGATCACCTACCGCGGCCGCTCACTGGCCGGCCAGGGCGCTTGGGAACTGGTGGAGCAGGGCCTGGTGATGGTGCCCGAGGGCCGTGGCACCTTCACGCGCATGACCATCCTGGAGAACCTGCAGATGGGCGCCTACCTTCGCCACGATGGTGAGGTGAACCAGGACCTGGATCGGGTGTTTGCTCTGTTCCCGCGTCTGCATGAGCGCCGCGCGCAGTTGGCCGGCACCCTGTCTGGTGGAGAGCAGCAGATGCTGGCCATGGGCCGCGCCCTGATGGCGCGCCCTAAGCTGCTGTTCCTGGACGAGCCGTCGATGGGCCTGTCGCCCATCATGGTGGACAAGATCTTCGAGGTGGTTCAGCAGATCCACAGCGAAGGCACGACGATTCTGCTGGTCGAGCAAAATGCAAGCCGCGCGTTGGCGCTGGCCGACCGCGCGTATGTGATGGATTCCGGCGAGATGACGATGCAGGGCCCGGCAGCGGAACTGCTGCATGATCCGCGGGTGCGAGCCGCCTACTTGGGCGATGATTAGTTTCACTTCAACCCTCACAGAACTGGAGAAATCAGCGTGAACATGAAGATCGGAATGGTGGCAGCTGCGGCTGCGGTGGTCGTGTTGGCCGGTTGCGGCAAGAAGGAAGCGGCTCCGGCGGCTGCGCCGGCCGCGGCCGCAGAGACGGTGGTCAAGATTGGCCACGTGGGCCCCACCAGCGGCGCCATTGCGCACCTGGGCAAGGACAACGAGAACGGCGCGCGCATGGCCATCGACGACCTGAACGCCAAGGGCGTCACGATCGACGGCAAGAAGATCAAGTTCGAGCTGCTGGCTGAGGACGATGCGGCCGATCCCAAGCAGGGCACGGCTGCGGCGCAGAAGCTGGTGGACAGCAAGGTGGCCGGCGTGATCGGCCACCTGAACTCGGGCACCTCGATCCCGGCTTCCAAGATCTACAGCGACGCCGGCATTCCCCAGATCAGCCCCTCGGCCACCAATCCCAAGTACACGCGCCAGGGCTTCAAGACCACTTTCCGCGTGGTGGCCGACGACGTGCACCTGGGTGGCACGCTGGGCAAGTACGCCGTGACGGAACTCAAGGGCAAGAGCATCGCCGTGGTGGACGACCGCACCGCCTACGGCCAGGGCGTGGCCGATGAGTTCGCCAAGGGTGTGGAGGCCGCCGGCGGCAAGGTGGTGGACCGCCAGTTCACCAACGACAAGGCCACCGACTTCACCGCCATCTTGACCGCACTCAAGGCCAAGAAGCCCGACGTGGTCTTCTTCGGTGGCATGGACGCTGTGGCCGGCCCGATGCTGCGCCAGATGAAGCAGCTGGGCATCAACGCCAAGCTGATGGGCGGCGACGGCATCTGCACGGCCGAGCTGACCAAGCTGGCGGCTGGTGCCATGGCCGATGGTCAGGTGGTGTGCGCCGAGGCCGGTGGCGTGGAGGGTGAGGCCAAGACGGCCATGACCGACTTCGGCACCAAGTTCAAGGCCAAGTACAACGCCGATGTGCAGATCTATGCCCCGTATGTGTACGACGCCGTCATGGTGATGGCCGACGCCATGGTCAAGGCCAACTCCACCGACCCGGCCAAGTACCTGCCGGTTCTGGCCAAGACCGAAGGCTACAAGGGCGTGACGGGCACCATCGCCTTCGATGAGAAGGGCGACATCAAGAACGGCGCTTTGACGCTCTACACCTACAAGGCTGACAAGAAGGAACAGCTCGCCGTGGTGCGCTGATCACCTGCACGAGACCTGCTACTGCAAGGGCGCCGGCCACCCCGGCGCCCTTTTTCATTTCCGGTGTGGCCGAGTGCCTGCAGGGGACTCCCCAAATCGACATGATCCGGGGCCTGTCATCACGCCTTGGTCCCCATGAATACCGTTGTTGAGCCTCTGACCGTCCTGGAGCCATCGTCGAGCGCAGCGCTTGGGCGCCTGCAAGCTGTGCGCGCGCACGACTATGCGCGCAGCCGCAATCATCTGGAGGGCGCGGTCACGCGCTTGTCGCCCTACATCACGCATGGTGTTTTCACACTGCCGCAGGTGCTGGATTCGGTGCAGGCCGCCGAGCGGGCCCGTGACAGCAAGGGTCGCGCATTGGCGCCCGACCACAAGTTCATCAATGAACTGGCCTGGCGCGAGTACTTCCACCATGTGTGGCAGCACGAGGGCAAGGGCATCTTTGCTTCCTTGCACGAAGGTCCGATGCCGGAGAGCACCTATGCCCGCGTACTGCCCGACGACATCCGGCAGGCCCGCACCGGCGTGCCGGTGATTGACGAAGCCGTGCGCGAGCTCTACACCACGGGCTATCTGCACAACCACGCGCGGATGTGGATGGCCTCCTACGTGGTGCACCTGCGCAAGGTGCATTGGCGTGCCGGGGCGGACTGGATGTACGGGCACCTGCTGGACGGTGACCTGGCCAGCAACCACCTGACCTGGCAATGGGTGGCCGGTACGGGCAGCCACAAGCCCTATCTGTTCAACGCGGGCAACGTGGAGAAGTTTGCACCGTCTGCGTGGCACTCGCGTGGGTCGGTGGTGGATGCGTCGTATGAAGCCCTGGAAGACATCGCGCGCAGCGGCAAGCGGCTGGAGCGTCCGGGCCGCGCGCCGGAAGGTGCAGGAATTGAAGAGCCCGCGCTGCTGCAGCGCCCGCCGTTTGAATTGCCCACAGCCCGGGCGGGCGACCTGGATGGCGCTTGGCTTGTTCACCCCTGGAACCTGCGCGCACCCGATGCCGCCCAGGGTCCGGTGGTGGGGGTGTTCGCTGCGGCCTTCCACAGCCGCTGGGCGTGGAGCGAGCGCCGCTGGCGCTGGGCGCTGGCGCTGATGCGCGAACACACCGACCGCATCGTCTGGTGCGAGGGCACGCCCCCGCCCAGCGCCCGCACGGTGGCCGACCCACACCTGCGCGCCTGGTTGCTGCCCGGGCAAGGCGAGCCGGTGCCGCGCTTGTTCGCCGACCCCGGCCGGCGCTGCCGGTCGTTCTCGCAGTTCTGGACCCGCGTACAGGAGGCACGATGAACAAGGCGTCCATGGTGCCCGCGGTTCCGGCGGACCTGATGCCCGAATTGCGCACCGACCATGCCGGCGAAACCGGGGCCGTGTGGATCTACCGCGGCGTGCTGGCGTTCAGCCGTGATGAAGCCTTGCGCGATTTCGCTCGCCGACATCTGGAGACCGAGCAGGAGCACTTGCGCCTGGTGTGTGAACTGGTGCCGCTGCGGCAACGCAGTTGGTTGCTGATTCCCTGGCGCATCGCAGGCTTCCTGACGGGGGCGCTGCCCGCACTGTTTGGCCCGCGCGCGGTGTACGGCACGATTGCCGCGGTGGAAACCTTCGTGGACCGCCACTATGAAGTGCAGATCCGCGCCCTTGATGGCCGTCCGGAGTACGCCGCTCTGCAAGACCTTTTGCGCCGCTGTCAGGAAGACGAATGCCATCACCGCGATGAGGCCTCGGCGCTGGCGGGTGCCGCGGTGCCGGCGCGGCCGGGCGTGTTGCTGAGGGCATGGTGTGCCGTGGTGGGCTGGGGGTCGGAATCGGCGGTGAAGGTGGCGCGCGTGGTGTGAAGGAGGGTCAAGGCGCGCGGGTCCACCAGGCCTCACCGAACTGACCCTGCAGCCAGCTCACGAAAACCTGCACCTTGGTGGGCACCAGCCGCGGTGAGGGATACACCGCGTGCATTTCCTGCGCAGGCAGCAGCCAATCCTTCAGCAGCACCTGAACCGAGCCACTGCGGATGGAGTCGTGGGCCACATACAGCGGCAGCACGGCCAGCCCCAACCCTCCACGTGCGGCCGTCAACAGCGCTGACAGGTTGTTCGAGCGCAGGGGGCCATGCACCACCACATCGCGGCGCTGCGCATCGCTGCCACGTTTGGGCCTGGTGAAGCTCCAGCGTGCGTCGCCCTGCACCGTGCTGTAGATCAGGGCCGCATGGCCGCGCAGCTCATCGGGGGTGCGGGGTGTGCCCCGGGCCTTGAGATAACTGCCCGAGCCCACGAGTACCCAGGGGTTGCTGCCCAGGTAGCGCGAACCCAGGGTGGAATCGGCCAAGCGCCCCATGCGTACCGCCACGTCCACACCCTGTTCCAAGAGGTTCACATGGCGGTCCTCGCAGCTCAGGTCCACCTGCAGTTGTGGATGCTCGCGGATGAACTCGATCAGCAAGGGAGCCAGCACGCGGCGGCCGAAGGCCACCGAGGTGCTGATGCGCAGCTGGCCCTGCATCTGTGACTGCGTCTTCAGCGCCACATGGTCGGCCTCTTCCACTTCATGCGCAATGCGGCGGCAGTGCTCCACGTACAGCGCCCCGACCTCGGTCACCGACACCCCTTGAGTGGTGCGGTGCAGCAAGCGCGAACCCAGCTGCTGTTCCAGTTGCGCAATCTGCTTGGTGACGCTGGGCTGGCCCACGCCCAGGTCGGCTGCCGCCTTGCTGAAGGAGCCGAGTTCCACCACCCGGATGAAGGTCTGCATGGCGCCGAGTTTGTCCATGTGCCTAGGCTAGTGGGCATGGCCGGTGGTGGCAAGGGGGTATTCCCAAATGGAATGGAGCAAATGCGCCGAGGACCGATTCTCGAATCGGGTGGCAACGCCGAACATTCGCGCCAATGCGTCGTCAGGCCAAAGCCCGCCGGCCAACCCAATTCCCCAATCTTCAACTTCGCTTCCCAGGAGCCCACCATGGCCAAGATGAAAGCCGCAATGGCAGCTGTCCTCGTGATGGAAAAGGAAGGCGTGACCAACGCCTTCGGCGTGCCCGGCGCCGCCATCAACCCGCTGTACGCAGCCCTGCGCGAGCGGCAGAGCATCACCCACATCCTGGCGCGCCATGTGGAAGGCGCTTCCCACATGGCCGAGGGCTACACCCGCGCCAAGGCCGGCAACATCGGCGTGTGCATCGGCACCTCGGGCCCGGCGGGCACGGACATGATCACCGGTCTGTATTCAGCCATTGCCGACAGCATTCCCATCCTGTGCATCACCGGCCAAGCTCCGCGCGCCCGCATGCACAAGGAAGACTTCCAGGCGGTGGACATCCAGAGCATCGCCAAGCCCGTGACCAAGTGGGCCACCACCGTGCTTGAGCCCGCGCAGGTGCCGCGCGTGTTCCAGCAGGCCTTCCATCTGATGCGCTCAGGCCGCCCCGGCCCGGTGCTGATCGACCTGCCCTTTGATGTGCAGATGGCCGAGATCGAATTCGACATCGACACCTACGAGCCGCTGCCCGTGTACAAGCCGGCCGCCACGCGCAAGCAGATCGACAAGGCGCTGGACATGCTCATGGCCGCTGAAAAGCCGCTGATCGTGGCCGGCGGCGGCATCATCAACGCGGACGCGTCGGACCTGCTGGTGGAGTTCGCCGAACTCACCGGCGTGCCGGTGATACCCACGCTGATGGGTTGGGGCAGCATTCCGGACGACCACCCGTTGATGGCCGGCATGTGCGGCCTGCAGACCAGCCACCGCTATGGCAACGCCACCATGCTGGCCAGCGACTTCGTGCTGGGTATCGGCAACCGCTGGGCCAACCGCCACACCGGCAGCGTGGA
>JAIYCN010000252.1 GCA_027487995.1 Rubrivivax sp.
GGCCGTCCCTCTGCTCCAAGCTCCGTCGCCGGCAACAGGCGTCCTGCAGTCTTGGCTGGTCAAGGCGCAAGCCCAAGTCAGTGTGTGCCAGAACGATGTGAGGTTTCTGGTTTCCCTGGGCCGGTTGCACAGCCGTTTGGGCCAGCACGAAGCAGCTTCTGAGCACCTGGAGCGTGCGCTGTTGCTGGCACCCGAGGATCCTCAAGCCCTCAGGGCGTTTTCCGCCGTGTTGCAGGACCTGGGTGACCCGTCCGCAGCCGCGCAGGTCTTGGCCATGCTGCCACCTGGTTCTCAGCCCGATCCTTGGGGTCCCAACGACCTTTCCGCCAACAAAGCCAACCCACGCATGGCCAGCCAGGCGCTGCCCGCCGTGCATTCAGGGGTTTCAGCAAAGCATGAAACCGAGTCGGGCCGTTGGAAAACCCTGCTGAGTCTCACGGCAGGGCGAGAGCGCAACCCCCTGGGCGTGTCCTCCCAATCCAACATCACCCTCACGCTGCCCGGCCTGGACCCTTCCCAGCCCGTCATCATCACCCTGCCGATCGACGAAGCCAGCCGCCCCCGCCCTGCCGCCTACACGCAGTTCAGCGCCGCGGCCCAGTACAACGCCGGAAGCGGTACCGCAACCGCCAACCCCAGCGAATGGAGCCTGCAGCTTGGCAGCCGTGTGCGTCAGGTGCCCACGCAGGCTCAGGCAGGCTTTGCCGTACTCGAGGCCGCCATCGACCACCAGCGCCGCTACGCCGCCAGTCCCTGGGGGCACTACACCAACGCGTCAGGGGCCTACCTCGACAGCCGCACGGGAATCCGTTTCGGCCAGGCTGCACTAGGGGCTGGTCTGGTGGGTGGAATCGGGGCCTGCCAGGGTCGCGTTGGGGCGGAGTGGCTGGACCGGCGTTACCTCAGCAACAAAGTGCTGGACGGCCGCCAACGCGTGGGCGTGGCCCAGTTGGCCTGCACACCCGCCTTGTCCTTCACCGTGAAGAAGGGCATGGAGTCGCCCAGAGACCCCGGGCGGCCAGGTGGTGCCCAGGAACTGCTTGAAATGCGAGTCCGTGGGGCATGGGGTCGGTGGGCCTGGGAATTCGACAGGGGCCATCTATCCGATGAGCGCGGCTACAGCGCTCTGATTGAATCAGGTGCCGTAAGGGACCAGCGCCGCTGGGGGGCGCGGCTTGAGCGGGTGCTGTTGAGCTTTGGCGGCCAGGCTGCTGACGCATGCCAAGCCTGCCCAGCCGTTCAGCTGGTGGCGGGTGCAGAACTTCAGCGGCGCCAGAGCAACATCAATCTGTTTGAAAGCAACAACTTGGGCGCCTATATGGCGCTGCAATTCACAAATTAAGGGTTAACACTTAAAAATTGTGTGGGCGGAAGGCAACACAACGCCACTGCGTGTGATCCCGGTCACTTGAGGCCGGAATTCAAGCCGCCTTACACTCCAACCCATAGTTAGCCCAAATGGGAGAACTGAGGCACCGGTAACCTGGTGTACAGTCGTGCGCTGCGCAAACCAGCGTCGTTCACAATCGTCTACAAAGGAAGACACATGCCCTCACAACTGCTCCGCGGTAGCGCCGCCGAAGTCACTACCAATCTTTCGCTGGCCTTCAACGGCATCGTCCCGAGCAACCCCGTCTACGCCAGCTACACGGCTGAATTCACCCGCGTGGGCGAATTCGCGCTGGCAAACTCGTTCGCGGCTGCTTACTCCAATGTGACCAACGCAGCCCTGACCACGCAGGTTCTGGTGAACCTGGGTGTCACCGCCACCACGATCGGCTCGTCCTCCTACGCTTCCTTGGCCTCTGCGGTTGAAACCGCATTCGCCGCCTTCCCGACCGCCCGCGGTCAAGTCGCCTTGAACCTGGCCCGCCTGCTGAGTGGCCTGGAAGGCGACGTCACCTACGGTACGGCAGCCACGGCTTGGAACAACAACGCTGCCGCCTCCTTCGTGTATTCCAGCAACACGGCCAACACCGCGTCGACCACCGTGGCGGCGCTGAACGCCCCGGTCGCCGTGACCCGCAATTTGTCGGCAGGCATCGACAACCTGGTCGGAACCGCTGCGAACGACACCTTCGTTGGCATGGTGAGTGGTCTCACTGTTGGCCTGACGAACTTCGACACCCTGGACGGCGGTGCTGGAAACGACACGCTGACTTTCATCAAGACCGACAGCGGCGCCCTTGACATCACGCCTGCGCTGACTGGCATTTCTGTGCAGAACATTGAGAGCGTCGTGCTGTCCACTGCCTCAGGCAACATCTCGGCCGACACGACCTTGACGGGTATTTCGGGCGTGACGACCCTGACCGCGACCGCGGCGACGGGCGGCGTCAACCTGACCGCGGGTAGCGGCGTGACGGTGGCCGCAACGGCGACGAATCTTGGCACGAACCCCGTCGTGGTGTCCGGCGGTAAGGATGTTACCGTGTCCACCACTGGCGGTACTTCCGGCACCATCAGCATTGGCGGATCATCGGCAACCACGGCAGCCACTGGTGTTGTGACCGTCACGGACGCGCAGAGCCAGACGGCCAGCGCGTCGTATGGTGCGATTACCGTCAACGGCGGTACCACTGTGTCGGTCACCCAGTCCGCGTCCGGTTCGGTGAACACCACCGCGACCCTGGGTGACGTTACGGTCACCGGTCGCGCTGCGACGACCGCCGTCACGGTCAACCAGACCAAGGCGGCAACCGCTTCTTCCACCGTGTTTGGCGTCGTGAACGGTAACGTCACGGTGACGGACTCCAACGTGTCCACCGCCGCAGACACCATTTCCTCGGTGACCCTGTCTAACTACGGCGCCGCGACGATCAACTCTGACGCACTGACGGCGCTGGCCATTGGTGGTGGCGGTGCAACCACCGTGGCCAAGACTGCTACGACCGCCGCTGCGTCCGCCGGCCTTAACGTCACGCTGACGGGTAACGTCACTTCATTGGACACCTCCGGTGGCTCGAAGTACGCCGCGGTGACGATTGCCTCGACCGCAACGGGCGGCGCTACCCTTGGTACCCTGACGGTTGGTGCTGACGCTACTTCGTTGGCTGCTTCGGGTACGGGAACGACCATCACCACGCTTTCTGGTTCGGGTCTGACGTCCATCACGGCGTCTGGCACTGGTGCATTGAGCATCGGCAGCGCGATCGGCACGGGCGTCGCCTTCACGGGTGCGGATGGCAACGACACGGTGACTCTGTCAAGTGGCTTCACCAAGGCGATCAGCATGGGCGCCGGCAACGACACCGTGACGTACGGTGGTGCGGCAGGCACAGGCGGCTCCGTCGATGCAGGCGCTGGTACCGATACCATCATCATGACCAGCGCCCAGGCGGTGGCAGCGAGTGCAAACGCCACCTTCAACTCGAGGTTCACGAACTTCGAAGTGGTGCGCATCTCTGACGCCCTGTCTGGTACTCTGACGATGCCGGGCCTCAGCAACGCCTCTACGGTTACCTTGGCTGCTGCCAGTGGCACTGGTACCCTGGATGGCTTGGCCAGCGCTGGCACGGTCAACCTGCTTGCGGGTAGTCAAGCCGTGACCATCAACGTTCGTGACGCGCAGTTCAATGCCGCCGACAGCCTGACGGTCAATTTGTCGTCGACGTCTGCCCTCACCGGCAACACTCTGACGGTCGCCAACGTGGAGACTATTGCGATCAGCGCGCCTGACGCTGCCTCTGCTGGTTCTACTGCGGTTCGCCATGCCGTAGCGCTGTCTGGTGCGTCTGCAACGACCACCATCAGCCTCTCCGGCAACAACGGTTTCGACATTACCGGCAACGGTGCTGCCGTGACCAGGTTTGACGCCAGTGGCGTGGTTGCCAACGGCACTGCCGACACGGCTCCCCTATTGGCGGTGACCTACACGTCCGCCGTGACGTCGACGACCGCTACGGTGAACATTACCGGTGGTGCAGGTAGCGACACCCTTGTCGGATCGGCCGCTAAGGACGTCATCGTGGGTGGCGCAGGTGCTGACTCGATTACGGGTGGTGCCGGATCCGACACGTTGACTGGCGGTATCGGTAACGACATCTTCGTGTTTGGCAATACCGATTCTGCCGTGTCCTCTTTTGACGTCATCAGCGATCTTGGTTCTGGCGACACCATCCAGTGGAGCGGCGGCACGATCACTCTGGCTGGCACCGCTACTGGTACCGCCACGACTGCTGCGATCAGCTCGCTCGGCGTTGCAACCTTTGACACCGTTGCGAACGTAAACGTTGCTACGCTTGCTGGCAAGATTCTTGCGCTGAACAACACGCTGGGTGCTGCAGGTACGTCGGTGACGTTTACTCACGATGGCGCCACGTATGTGTTCATCGACACCACTGCTGCAACTGGCACGAACAACAGCGATGGCATCGTCATCCAGCTTGTGGGTGTGGCATTGCAGACGTCCGCGGCGCCTGCGTCTACCGGCGCTACCGGTTTGACCGGCCTCGGCGGTTGATTCTTCAAAGCAGCCTGATGAATTAATCAGGCTCTTTGTTGGACCAACACAAAGCCGTCAGTCGTGAGACTGGCGGCTTTTTTTATGCAAAAGATAGCGAACAGCTTGATGATGAACCTACGCCACATCCTGTTGGTCGCGGTGCAACTCGTACTTGTGCAACAAGCACATGCTCAGTCCATCCTCACCGCGAATGGACACAGCGGCGCCGGCGTGGTCCCCAATGCATCCGTCATGGACCTGGGAACGTCACAGGTGCATTACTCATCAGCGATCCCTGGCGCAGCTCAGCCGAAGGGGCACAGTATGGTCGTCGGTTGGGGATTGACCGAGGGCCTTGAACTGAGCGGGCGCCTCGTTTGGCAAAACACCCACTGCCGCTTTTTCTTTGAAGATTGCA
This sequence comes from Rubrivivax sp., assembly GCA_027487995.1. GTDB lineage: Bacteria > Pseudomonadota > Gammaproteobacteria > Burkholderiales > Burkholderiaceae_C > RFTU01. The sequence continues at coordinate 4,863 of JAIYCN010000252.1, forward strand.
GCGGTCCACGAGGGGGAATTCGGGATCTCTCTGGCTCGTTCAAATGGTCCCCGGCATGGGCGCGCTTTGAATCCCAGAACCTCGCATTAGCCATCGGTGGGGTGGACGTGGGGGGCGCCGCGAACCTATCCAATGCCTATTACGCTGTCGCCACCACACACCGGAGATGGTTCGACTTCAGTGCGGGCGCTGCCTGGGCCAGAGCGGCCAACGCTCCGATTCGTGGGCCATTCGCGGACCTCACAATCAAACCCCTCGACGGATTGCGGGTCGGGGTTCAGTCCAGCAATCGTCAACTCTTCACACACGCCGGCTACACCCTTCCCCTACCCGGAACCGATAGAGCGGCCGTCACGGTGGCTGTCACAAAAGAACTCAACCACCGTGAGGCTGCACAGGCCACATCGACCATCATTAATTCGCCGCCTCAGTTTTTTTCGGTGACGCTGGGCTCGAGGTTGGCAACCGCCGGAACAGATCGAAGCGCCAGAAGTGAAACCTTGCCCGGCCGTCGACTGCCAACACTAAGCGTGGACCAACTCGGTTCGGCGCTCGCAAAGCATGGATTCCACCGAACAAGCATCCGATCGCGGGATGCCCGAACCACCGTGGTGGTGGTGGACAACACGGCTTACCGATGGAATGCAATCGATGCGGCTGGCGTTGCTGCGGCCCTGATTGCCGCCGCAGATCGGCGAGAAGATGCTCGGATGGAACTCCGAGTTCAGTCAAATGGCATCGACTTGATCGAACTTTCCGCACCCACCGCCTGCATCCGAAGATGGATTGAGGAGGCCGAACCATGCGATTCGCTGAAACTACGCAGTGCGCTGGTTCGAAGGACAGAAAACGAGCATGCCGCTGATCCAGGACGAATTGACGAAGTAGCCAGGAATACCAGTTCCGAGAGAGGCGAACAGACCGACCGTGAGCCCGAACGACAGGGCGCGCCCAATCCCCTCGGAGTATTTCAGTTTCTTCCGCGACCAGAGTTGGTTATCCAACCGATCATCAACTCGACCATTGGGACTGAACTTGGCGCATTCGACTATGACACCGCGTACTCAGTGAATCTGTTGATGCCACTCTGGGCTGGTGCGACCATCGACATCAATCGCATCAAACCAACGGGTCTCAAAAGCGACGACTTCGACACGGGCTATTTCCGTAATCTGCGCTTTCAATCCGTTGAAAACAGACGGATGTTCCACCAAATCCTCCCCCTGCAGCAGTTCAATACGCAGGCTCGGTTGAGCACAGGCCGGGTCTATGAAACTTGGGAAGGTAATCAACTTGAAGTTCAGTCTCAGACTCACTCTGGACAAGACCGGATAACGGCCGTGTGGGGCAAGTTCAACAACCCCACCTTCTTTCGATTCAACCGTCGCGAGTATGCCTACGCCAACTGGCGTCACGCATGGGATTCACGACATGACCAGACTACCACGCTGACGGTGGGCGAGTTTTGGGGCGGCGACAAGGGGGTGCAATTAACCCACCGTTACTGGTTCGGTGACACCAATGTCGCGCTGTACTTCAGGGAATCCACTTTTGGCCCGGCTACTCCGCGCGCATCGTTCATTGGGTTGGGCATTACGGTCCCGTTGACACCTCGACGCCTGGATGGGTTTGGTTTTGCAGGCGTTCGCGGAACACCACAATTCAGTTACGCGGTGGAGACCCGAGTCCGCAACGCGAGCAACGACATCGGTGGTGGCTACGGCGTTGTTCCCGCCATGGGGGAACCCTTGACCCTCACATTCAATCGAGACCGTAACGGCGACGGTTATCTCAGTTCGCAGCTTTGGCGACTGCGCCGTGCCGCACTGGACCTTCTGGACTGACACGCATGAGCGACTGGACCTCCGGCTATGTCTCCGACATCGGCTACACCTTCGGCTATTACGGGGAGCTCAATCCCGCGCGCCTGAGCCTGGCCCTCATTAGCCAGGGCATTGTTCCTCCTCAGGTCCGCACCGCCTGCGAATTGGGCTTCGGTCAGGGGCTCTCGGCCAATCTGCACGCCGCCGCCTCGGGCGTTGAATGGCACGGAACCGACTTCAATCCCAGCCAGGCCGCGTTCGCGCGCGAAATGGCCGCACATGCGGGGGTTGGGGCGCAGTGGCGCGACGACGCTTTTGCCGATTTCTGCAACCGCCCAGACCTGCCGGAATTCGACTTCATCGGTCTGCACGGCATCTGGAGTTGGATTTCCGACGACAACCGCCGGGTGATCGTGGACTTCGTGCGTCGCAAGTTGCGCGTGGGTGGGGTGCTGTACATCAGCTACAACACCTTGCCCGGCTGGGCCGCCTTCGCGCCCATGCGTCACCTGATGGTTGAGCATGCCGAGGTGTTGGGCGCCGAAGGACGCGGCATCGTCAGCCGCATCAACGGCGCCATCGACTTCGCAGAACGCCTCTTGGGCACCAATCCAATGTTCAGCCGCGCCAACCCCCAGGTGGGCGAACGCCTGCAGAAGATGAAGGAGCACAACCGGCAATACCTGGCCCACGAGTACTTCAACCGTGACTGGCACCCCATGCACTTCGCCACCATGGCGCATTGGCTGGAGCACGCCAAGGTGCAGTTCGCGGGCTCGGCCAACCTCATGGACACCATTGAGGTGGTCAACTTGACGGCCGATCAGCAAACCTTCTTGAAAGAGATCCCCGACCCGCTGTTCCGCCAGAGCGTCCGCGACTTCATGGTCAACCAGCAGTTCCGGCGCGACTATTGGGTCAAGGGTGCACGTACGATGACGCCGCTGGACCAGACCGAGGCGCTGCGCTCCGTGCGGGTGGTACTGCTTACCCATCGGCCGGATGTTCCCATGAAGATCCAGGGTGCGCTGGGCGAAGCCACGCTCCAGGAGAATGTGTACGCGCCGGTGCTTGATCTCTTGGCCGATCACAAGGTTCATTCGGTGGAGTCCCTTGAAATAGCGCTGGCGTCTAAAGGCGCGGGCTTGAACTTCGCGCAGTTGGTGCAGTGCCTGACTTTGCTCATGGGCAACGGGCACCTCGCGCCTGTGCAGGCGGACGGCATCATCAAGCAGGCACGCACGGCCACAGGCCGAGTCAACGAGTGGCTCACCGAACGTGCCCGCAGCAGCAGCGACATCCATCACTTGGCGTCGCCGGTCACCGGCGGCGGGGTCACGGTTCCGCGCTTTCAACAGCTTTTCCTGCGCGCAGTGCAGGGCGGGCTGCGCAACCAGTCCGAACTGGCAGCGTGGGTTTGGCAGGTACTGTCCACCCAAGGCCAGCGTCTGGTCAAGGAAGGCAAGGCGCTGGAGTCTGATCAGGCCAATCTGGAAGAACTCACCCAGCAGGCACAAGTCTTCCTCCAGAAGCAGTGGCCCATTCTCAAGTCACTAGGGGTGGCTTGAGCGAGGGGAATCGGCGGAAATTACGCCGACTTTGGTTGGAGTTGAATTTCATATAGGAAGGAGTTAAACTGCGTTCCTATATGAAAACCACTGTGGTTCTCCACCTGCGCCCCAGCGCCGACCAGCACGCCCGCCTGGTGGCCCTGCAGTCGGCCTTTGCGCAGGTGTGCAATGCCCTTGCCCCCAAGGTGCAGCAAACGCGAACCTGGAACCGCGTGGCCCTGCACCACATGGCCTACCGTGAGTTGCGTGAACAGTTTCCAGCCCTGGGCTCGCAGATGGTGTGCAACGCCATCTACTCCGTTTCGCGCGCCTGCCGCATCGTCTTCCAGGCTGCGGGCAGCCCCTTCCACATCTCACGGTTGGGTGACAAGCCTCTGCCTCTGTTGCGCTTCACGCCGCACAGCCCGGTCTACTTCGACCGCCACACCTTGAGCATCAAGGACGGCATGGCCTCCATGTTCACGCTGGACGGCCGCATGAAGTTCCAACTGGAGCTGCGCCCCGAAGACGAGCAGGCCTTCCACCAGCGCAAGCTGCGCGAAATCGTGCTGTTGCGCCGGGGCGAGGCCTTCGAGCTTCAGTTCATCTTTGGCGAGGAAGAGCCCCACGCCCCTCCGCCTGCCGTGGCGGTGCAGACCATCACCATCGAGTCACCACTGCCCGCGCCGGATGCCGCATCCGCACGTGTGGTGCCGACGGGGGTCATTGCGCCGCCCACCGGTTTAGCTACCGCGCGCGGCCCGCTGCCCGACTACCTCCAAGTTGAGGAATCCAACTGATGTCCACCCTTTCACGCCCGGCTGCCACCGCGCCCCAAGCGCGGCGTACCGGCCAAAGCGAGCCCGAACTGCGGCGGCTGTTCAAGCCCATGTGGCCCCTGCTGCGCCGCGCCGCGCTCTTCTCCATCCTGGCGGGTCTGCTCATCCTGGCCCCTTCGGTCTACATGCTGGAGGTGTACGCCCGCGTGGTGGACAGCCGCAGCCACATCACGCTGCTCATGCTCACCATTGCGGTGATGGGGGCTTACGCCCTCATGGAGGCCCTCGAATGGGTGAGAAGCGAAATGCTCCACCAGGCGGGTGAAGAACTCGACCAGCAGATGGCGCCGCGTCTGTTCAGCCTCGTCTTTGAGGCCAACCTGCGCCGCATCCCGGTGGGCATGATGCAGCCCTTGAACGACTGGAAAACCATCCGGGAGTTCATGGCCTCACCGTTCGTGACCTCGTCCATGGAGCTGCCCGTGGCACTGGTGTTCCTGGTGCTGGTCTACCTCATCAACCCGGTCCTGGGCTGGGTCACCGCCGGCGCGGCCGTGGTGCAGCTCATCATCGCGCTGCTCACCGAACGCAGCACGCAACCGCCCCTGGCCGCGGCCAACCGCAGCGCAGTGGGCGCCCAGCAGTATGCAGACGGGTCCCTGCGCAACGCCGAGGTCATCGAGGCCATGGGCATGCTCCGTTCCATCCACGGGCGGTGGCAGTTGCGCCAACGCGAATTTCTGAACCTGCAGGCCGAGGCCAGCACCGCAGCAGGGGGCTACCAGGCCGCCTCCAAGATGCTGCAGCAGGTGGTGTCATCGGCCCTGCTGGGGCTGGCGGCGTGGTTCACGCTGAAAAACCAGATGGCCGGTGGCCCGGCCATGATGATCGTGGCTTCCATCATTGGCGGACGCGTGTTGGCGCCTCTGGCGCAAATGGTGGCGCAGTGGAAACTTCTGGTGAACACGCGCGAAGCCTGGGCACGCCTGTCCGCCGTGCTGGCGCAGTTGCCCGAAAAAGAGCCCTCCATGGCGCTGCCTCCGCCGCGTGGCGTGCTCACGGTGGAGCAATTGGTGGCCGGGCCACCGCCCTTGCCCGGGCAGCCACCGCAGGCCATCCTGCGCGGCGTTCAGTTTGGCGTCGCGCCTGGAGAAGTGCTGGCGGTCATCGGCCCCAGCGCAGCCGGCAAGACCACCCTGGCGCGCATGTTAGTGGGCCTGTGGCCCGCCATGCAAGGAAAGGTGAGGTTGGACGGCGCCGACGTACATGCCTGGAACAAGGCCGAACTGGGCCCTTCGGTGGGCTATCTGCCGCAGGGCGTGGAGTTGTTCGAAGGCACCGTCGCCGAAAACATTGCCCGCTTTGGCGCAGTCGACAGCGCCCATGTGCAGCGCGCCGCGCAGGCCGTGGGCTTGGACGACTTCATCCTGGCGCTGCCCCAGGGCTACGACACGCCCGTGGGGCGAGACGGTGCCGTGCTCTCCGGTGGTCAACGTCAACGCGTGGCCCTGGCCCGAGCGCTGTACGGCGACCCGGCCCTGGTGGTGCTGGACGAACCGAACTCCTCGCTGGATGAAGCCGGTGATGCCGCGCTCGTGGCGGCCATCCAGGGGCTCAAGCAGAGGGGCGCCACCGTGGTGGTCATGACGCACCGCACCAGCGTCCTGGGCGTCACCGACAAGATCCTGTTGCTCGTCGAGGGCGCGCAGCAGGCCTTCGGCCCCCGCGACGAAGTGATGGCCGCCATTCAGAAGGCCAATCAACAAGCGGCACAACAAGCCACGCAACAGGGCCGGCCCGCATGAATACCGCCACCACCACCGCTCGCCTGGGCGGCCCCACGCTGGACGTTACCGCCCAGGCCCACACCAGCACCATCGCGAGTGCCCACACTGCCGCCGGCCGGCGGGAACTCATCCGCACCCTCATGCTGTTCAAGCGTGAGTTCATCATCGTGGGGGCGCTCAGTGCGCTGGCCAACCTGCTGATGCTCACGCCCACGCTGTACATGCTGCAGGTCTATGACCGCGTCATGGTCAGCCAGAACGCGCTCACCCTGGTGTCCGTCTCCCTGATTGCCCTGGCCCTGTTCGGCATCATGGCGCTGGCCGAGTGGGGGCGCTCACGGTTGTTGGTGGCCACCGGCCTCCGGCTGGACGACCAGTTGTCCACGCGGGTGTTCAACGCCAGTTTCGAATCGCATCTGGCCGGCGCGAACGTGCCGGGCCGCAATCCGGCGCGTTCCTTCAATGACCTGTTGCAGGTGCGCCAGTTCATCACGGGCAATGGCGTGTTTGCGTTCTTCGACCTGCCCTGGGTGCCCATCTACATCGCGGTGATGTTCCTGTTGCATCCGTTCCTGGGCTGGCTGTCCATCGCCTTTGCACTCTTCCAGGCCTTGACCGCGTGGGTGGGTCACCGCCGCGCCTTGGAGCCGGCCGAAGCCGCCCAGCAGGCGCAGCTCGACGCCAATCAATACTTGGCCGGCAAGCTGCGCAACGCCGAAGTGCTGGAGAGCATGGGGATGGTGGGCAACCTCAAGGACCCCTGGCTGGCGCGTCACCACAAGGCACTGGGCTTGACGGGTGATTCTCAGTCCAACACGCACCGTATTTCTGCGGTCAGCAAGTTCGTCCGCTACACCATGCAGTCGCTGTCCCTGGGAGCCGGTGCACTCCTGGTGATCCAGGGCGAGCTTACCGGCGGTGCCATGATCGCGGCCAACGTGCTCATGACCCGAGCGCTGGCGCCCATCGACATGCTGGTGGCCACCTGGCGCAGCTACATCACGGCCCGCGAATCCTTCCTGCGGCTGGCCGATCTGCTGGCCGAACACCCGGAGCGCGACCCGGCACTCAAGCGCGCGCGCCCACAGGGCCATCTCAAGGTGGACCAGGTGAGTGCATCGGCGCCGGGCCGCCCGCTGCCCATCCTGCAACAGGTGAGCCTGGAGGTGCAGGCCGGCGAGGTGCTGGTGGTCCTGGGCCCCAGCGGCTCGGGCAAGTCCACGCTGGCACGCGTGATGATGGGCATCTGGGGCCAGACCGACGGGGTGGTGCTGCTCGACGGTGTGCCCATCGACACTTGGGACCGCGAGGAACTCGGGCCGCATGTGGGCTATCTGCCCCAGGACATCGAGCTCTTCGACGGCACCATCGCCGAGAACATCGCCCGCATGGGCGAGATTGATCCACTGCAGGTGATCGCGGCGGCCAAGGCCGCCGGCCTGCACGAGATGATCCTGCGCTTCCCGCGGGGCTACGACACCTCCATGGGCGAAGCGGGCAGCTTGCTGTCTGGTGGCCAGCGCCAGCGCGTGGCCTTGGCGCGTGCCCTCTACGGCCAGCCGGCCCTCGTGGTGCTTGATGAGCCCAATGCCAACCTGGATGATGCCGGCGAGCAGGCGCTGGGCCGCGCGGTCCTCGGCCTCAAGCAGGCCGGCAGTACCGTGGTGCTGGTCACGCACCGCCCGGGGGCCATTGGCCTTGCCGACAAACTGCTGGTGATGCAGGACGGTCGTGTGCGCCTGTTCGGCCCGCGCGACGAAGTCCTTCGCGCCCTGCGGCCGCCACAGCCGGCCGCTGCTGCTGCCGCGCCCACCATCCCTGCGTCCGCTGACCCCGCTGCGGGTCCGGCGGCCCCGTCTTCCGACGCACCCTGAGCACTGGGGTCTTCTCATGAACAAGATGTCTCTTCCTCTGCAATCCAAAGCCGCTGGCGACGCTGCGGGTGTCACCGACGCCGTTGACCGCTCCGCCTTCCAATCGGCCGACCCCAGCCCCCATGCCAGCGGCCGCACCGCCCGCAAGGGGCTGTGGATCGTCGCCGGCGGACTCATCGCTGCCGTCGTTTGGGCCGCACTGGCCCCGCTGGACGAAGGGGTGCCCACGCCGGCCACCGTGTCCCTGGACACCAAGCGCAAGACCGTGGCCCACCTGCAGGGCGGCATCGTGCGTGAGGTGCTGGTGCGCGAGGGTGACGCCGTCAAGGAAGGACAAGTCCTCATGCGGCTGGATGATGCGGCGGCCCGCGCCGGGTACGCCACCATCCGACAGCGTTATCTCGCTCTTCGTGCGATGGAAGCGCGCCTGCAGGCCGAATTGATGGGTGCTGCCCAGTTGAGCATGCACCCGGATCTCCAGGCTGCGCTGAACGACCCCGAGATTTCCCGCCATGTGCGCACACAAGAACAGCTGATGGTCACGCGCCGCAATTCGCTCAATGCGGACTTGCAGGCCATCGAGGAAAGCATCCGCGGTCAGCAGGCCATGGCCCAGTCCTATGAAGGCATGACCGCCAGCCGGCAGACGCAGCGCGGCCTCATCACCGAGCAGTTGCAGAACATCAAGGGCCTGGTGGCCGAAGGTTACGCGCCGCGCAATCAGCAGCTGGACCTGGAGCGGCAGCAGGCGGAGGTCAACACTTCGCTGACCGACCTACAAGGCAGCATGGCCCGTGCGCGGCAGGCGGTGGCTGAATTGCGCCAGCGCGCCATGGTCCGCCAGCAAGAGTACCGACGCGAGTCCGAGGTGCAGCTTGCCGAAGTCACGCGCGAGGTGCAGTCTGACCAAAGCCGCTACACGGCCATCAAGGAAGAACTGGACCGCACCGAAATCCGCTCACCAGCGGCAGGACAGGTGGTGGGCATCGCCTACCAGACCGTGGGTGGCGTCATTCCTCCCGGCCAACGGCTGATGGACATCGTGCCCGAAAAGGAGTCCTTGCTGCTCGAGGCCCACATTCCGCCCCATCTCATCGACGCGGTGCGTCCGGACCTCTCGGCCGACGTCCGCTTCTCGGCCTTCGCTCACTCGCCGCAGTTGGTGGTGCAAGGCCGCGTGAAGTCCGTCTCAGGTGACTTGCTCACCGAACAGACGGCCATGGGCCCCGTGAGCTATTTCCTGGCCCGCGTGGAAATCACACCGGAAGGCATGAGCAAGTTGGGTCGCCACCAGATGCAGCCCGGCATGCCCGCTGAAGTCATCATCCGAACTGGTGAGCGCACCGTGCTCACGTACTTGCTGCACCCGCTCACGCGCCGCGTTGCCGCGTCGATGAAGGAGCAGTGATGAAGGTGGCCCGCTGCGTTGTACCCGCCCTGTTGGCCTGCGCGCTCAGCGCCGCGTGGGCCACGGAATCCCCCACGCTGGCCGATAAGCTCAACCGTGGCATAGACCGCCTCTTCTGGCGCAAGCCCGAGCTCACGCCCAAGCCCACCCCACCCGGCTCCAACTTGGCCGATCAACTCAATCGGCAGCTGGATCGTCTGTTGTCCCTGCGCATCGGGGAAGCCGTGCTGGCCGTCACCGACGAACTGCCTCCGCTGGTTTCGAAGGCCGCCAGCGGTGCGGCCGCAGTCGCCCAGGGTGCGGCACTCACGGGGCCCGTTGTGTTTCCAGACCCAGTGTTGCCCCCGGTGAACCGCGTGCCCACGCCCCACAGCAGCCTGACCTTGCTTGATGCTTGGCGGCAGGCCAAGGTCAATGACGCGCAGTTGCGCGCTGCCCGCGCGGCCAAGGCCGCGGGTCAAGAGCGCCTGCCTCAGGCCCGCGCCCAGATGCTGCCTTCGGTGCAGTTCTCGGCCAGCCGCTTCCAGAACAGCGTGGACCGTCAGGGTGTGAACAGCCTCAACCAACCGCTGAACACCTTCGACCGCTACGCCAGTGAAAACCAAACCCTCCAGCTGCGTCAACCCTTGGTGCGGGCGCAGTTGCTGGCCCAGCTTGACCAGGCGCGTTACGCCTTGGACGAGGTGGACGCCACCTTCATGCGCGAGGAGCAGGCCATGACGGTGCGCGTGGCGGTGGCGTATTTCGAGGCCTTGCTCGCGCGTGACCAGGTGGAACTGGTGTTGGGCCAGCAGCGCTTTCTCACCACCGTGGTGGACGCCGAGACCAAGGCCTTCAAGGCCGGCAGCGGCACCCGCACGGCCGTTGATGAA
>JAIYCN010000391.1 GCA_027487995.1 Rubrivivax sp.
CGCAAGAAGGCCGCCGGCGAGGCGGTGGCGATCGGCGACGTCTGCTTCAAGCGCGACGGCGTCTTCGCAATGGAACTCGGCGGCCCGGAAGTGGGCCGCGGCTGCGGCGGTCGCGGAATCATCCACGGCTTCGAGACGCTCGAGAAGCTGGGCTTCCACGACTGGGGCTTCGACTACGTGCTGCTGGATTTCCTGGGCGATGTGGTGTGCGGCGGCTTTGGCCTGCCCATTGCGCGCGACATGTGCCAGAAGGTGATCGTCGTCGGCTCCAATGACCTGCAGTCGCTGTACGTGGCCAACAACGTGTGCTCGGCGGTGGAGTACTTCCGCAAGCTGGGCGGCAATGTGGGCGTGGCCGGCATGGTCATCAACAAGGACGATGGTACGGGCGAGGCACAGGCCTTTGCGAAGAACGCCGGCATTCCGGTGCTGGCGTCGATTCCTGCGCACGAAGACATCCGCCGCAAGAGTGCGGCCTACGAGATCATCGGCAAGCCCGATGGCCAGTGGGGGTCCTTGTTCGCCGAGTTGGCCACCAACGTGGCCGAGGCACCGCCGCAGCGGCCCAAGCCCCAGACGCAGGATGAACTGCTGGGCCTGTTTTCCTCCGACACCGTGGGCCGCAACGTGGTGCTGGAGCCCGCCACAACCTTCGACATGATGGGCCGCGAGGAAGCGGTTCGTCCTTCATTGGAGGTGGTGTACGACAACGCGTGAGCGGCGTCGTCCATCTACACGGAAGAGTCCAAACATGAACGCGCCCCACGAACCCGTGAACCGCCTGGCTGCCCAGGAAGACGGCCTGGGCTGCCATTCCGGCGCCGAAAAGATGAAGGCTGCGGCGCAGGCTTCCGGCAAGGCCGACGTGCTGGCGCAGTACGCGCGCGACTACCCTCTGCCTGAAGGCGCGGGCCCGCACGACCAGCCTCAAAGCATGTGCCCGGCGTTCGGCTCGCTGCGCGTGGGCCTGCGCATGAAGCGCACGGCCACCATCCTGTCGGGCTCGGCCTGCTGTGTGTATGGCCTGACCTTCACCTCGCACTTTTACGGCGCGCGGCGCAGTGTGGGCTATGTCCCCTTCAACAGCGAGACGCTGGTCACGGGCAAGCTGTTCGAAGACATCCGCGAGGCCGTGCATGCGCAGGCCGACCCCGAAAAGGTGGACGCGGTCGTGATCATCGACCTGTGCGTGCCCACCGCCAGCGGTGTGCCTCTGCAGCTGCTGCCCGCCGAAATCAACGGCGTTCGCATCATCGGCATTGATGTGCCGGGCTTCGGTGTGCCGACTCATGCAGAAGCCAAGGACGTCTTGGCCGGGGCCATGTTGCGATACGCGCGCGGTGAAGCCGAGACGGGGCCGGTGGCTGCCCCTCGCCAGGCGCGCTCAGCATTGCCGGCGATTTCGTTGCTTGGGGAGATGTTCCCGGCCGACCCGGTGGGCATCGGCATGATGCTGCAGCCCATGGGCCTGACGGTAGGCACCGTGGTCCCTACGCGCGAATGGCGGGAGCTGTACACCGCGTTGGATTGTGCCGCCGTGGCGGCCATCCATCCCTTCTACACGGCCAGCGTGCGGGAATTCCACGCCGCAGGCCGCGCAGTGGTGGGTTCGGCCCCAGTCGGTGTGGAAGGCACCGAAGCGTGGCTCCAGGCCATTGGCTCCGCGGTGAATGTGGGTCAGGCCCAGATCGACGCCGCCAAGAACCGATTCCTGCCGATGATCCGCGGTGTGCTTGCTTCCGCGCCCATCAAGGGTCGCATCACGGTGAGCGGCTACGAGGGCTCCGAGTTGCTCGTGGCGCGCCTGCTGATTGAGAGCGGCGCACAAGTGCCGTATGTGGGCACGGCCTGTCCCAAGACACCCTGGAGCGCGCCGGACCTCGAGTGGTTGCAGGCCCGGGGCGTGCACGTTCAATACCGAGCTTCCCTGGAGCAGGACATTGCCGCAGTCCGGGAATACAGGCCAGACCTGGCCATTGGCACCACTCCTGTGGTCCAGGCTGCCAAGGAAGCAGCCATTCCCTCGCTTTACTTCACCAACTTGATTTCCGCACGTCCTCTGATGGGGCCTGCTGGTGCTGGGTCGCTGGCGCAGGTGATCAACGCAGCCTTGGGCAACCGTGATCGCTTTGACCGCATGCGCAGCTTCTTCGAAGGGGTGGGCACCGAGCATGCGGCCGGTGTCTGGGAAGGTGGCGAGGGCGCGGCAGGTGTGCCCCAGGAACGCCCCGAGTTCAAGGCGGAAACCCGCCGTCAGGTCATCAAGATCATGAAGCGCCGCAAGGCCGAGGAGATGTTGCCTTGAGGTCTGACGTTCGCTTCGTTCACTGCTTGCCGGGGGGGCGCTGAGATGTTGGTGCTGGACCACGACCGGGCAGGCGGCTACTGGGGTGCGGTGTACGTGTTCACCGCCATCAAGGGGCTGCAGGTGGTGATCGACGGGCCGGTGGGTTGCGAAAACCTGCCGGTGACCAGCGTCCTTCATTACAGCGACGCACTGCCGCCCCACGAATTACCCATCGTGGTGACGGGCTTGGCCGAAGAGCAGCTCGGCCGTGAGGGTACCGAGGGTGCAATGAAGCGTGCCCACGGTGTTCTCGATCCGGATTTGCCTTCCGTGGTGGTGACGGGCTCGATTGCCGAGATGATCGGCGGTGGCGTGACCCCTGAGGGCACCACGATCCAGCGCTTCCTGCCGCGTACCATCGATGAAGACCAGTGGCAGTGCGCCAACCGATCGATGCTGTGGCTGTGGCAGCAGTACGGCTTGCGCCACATTCCGGCGCGTACGCCGTTCGCCGAGCGTCCTGCCGGCGAGAAGCCGCGGGTCAACATCATTGGCCCTGCCTACGGCACCTTC
>JAIYCN010000196.1 GCA_027487995.1 Rubrivivax sp.
ACCAGATCGCCGGCCTGCAGCGCCTGGTTGGCACCGAGGTTGGCGGCAGGGGCGTAGCGGTCCACCAGCACCTGGTAGGTGACGGCACCGTTGCGCCAGTCGTCTTCACGGGCTTCGAAGCGGCCATCCAGTTGGATGTCGTAGCGGTTGGCTTCCTCGAGAATCTGCTTGCTCATGCTGATGGGAGAAGTGGGGCGGCCAGAGGCGTGTGTACAGGCCTGGCCGCGGCAAGAGGTGCGCAGCGAACAGCGTCAGGCCTCAGGCCGCCGCGGCCAGCGCTTGATCATCCAGTCGTCGCAGGGCCTGGCCTGACTCATCGAAGGCGTAGGTGAGCGCGGGGTTGACCTGCAGGCGCAAGCCTTGCCCGCCGTGCACGCGCACGAGCCCGTCGAGTTGCACGGTGGCTGGCGCGTCTTGGCCGGGCAGGGCGCAATACGCCACGGTGGAGCCGCCCAGCGCTTCCACGAAGATGACTTCTGCGGGGATGAGGTTGTCACGGGCATCGGCTGGGGCCACGCTCAGGTGTTCAGGGCGGACGCCCAGTGTCAGGCGCTGCCCGGCTGTTGTGGACGATCCGTCGATGGCGCAGCGGATGAGGGAGCCATCGGCCAGGCGCACCGCAAGGTGTTGTGCGCTGCCTTCGGCCACCACGGCCGGCAGGAAGTTCATTTGGGGTGAGCCGATGAAGCCGGCGACGAACTGGTTGCAGGGGTGAAAGTAGAGCTCCATGGGCGCGCCCACCTGTTCCACCTTGCCGGCCGAAAGCACGACGATGCGGTCGGCCAGGGTCATGGCCTCCACCTGGTCGTGCGTCACATAGATCATGGTGGTCTTCAACTGCTCGTGCAGCTTGGCGAACTCGTAACGCATCTGCACACGCAGCGCGGTGTCCAGGTTTGACAAGGGCTCGTCAAAAAGGAACACCGAGGGCTGCCGCACGATGGCGCGGCCGATGGCCACGCGCTGACGCTGACCGCCGGAGAGGTCCTTGGGCTTGCGGTCCAGCAGGTGTTCGATGTGCAGGATGCGCGCGGCGTTGCGCACGGCCGCCTCGACTTCGGCCTTGGGCACCTTGGCCAACTGCAGACCGAAGGCCATGTTGTCGAACAGGTTCATGTGCGGGTAGAGCGCGTAGCTCTGGAACACCATGGCGATGCCCCGCTCGGAGGGCGTGGCGTCGTTCATGCGTTGACCGCCGATGAAGAGGTCGCCACCCGTGATCTCTTCGAGCCCTGCGATGCTGCGCAGCAGGGTGCTCTTCCCGCAGCCCGAAGGGCCGACGAACACCATGAATTCGCCGTCGCGGATCTCGAGGTTGATGCCGTGCAGGATGCGCGTGGCACCGTAGGCCTTCTCGACATTGACGAGTTTCACATCCGCCACGGTGCGGCCTCCCGGTGTTGATTTGCGATGTCTAAACTTGATTTTCTAGGAAATTTACATGACTACGCATTCGGGATGACATGGATGTAACTCGATTGATTCGATGAAACTCATTTGTAATCAACAATTTAGGATAAATTCGGGTTAACCCGATGTAGTAAAACTACAGAAGTCGATGACCCGTGGGCACAATTCGGGTGTGCCGAAACAGGGCCTTCCCTGGCCTGCATACCTGACCATTTCAAGATGCTCAAGACCCTGCGCGAGACTCTGGCCCAATGGGCGGCCCATTCGGAACCCCTTCCGGCACCGAAATCAGCAGCCGCCTCCACTTCCAAACCGGCAGTACCTCACCAAACACCCATCCACATGACCACTGCCATGACTGCTCCAACTCTCGATTCGACGCTGTTGAACGTGGCCGTGGCCAGTGCGCAGGGGCGCGCCCGTGCCGAAGGGGTGGCGCTCTCACCGGCAGCCGTACTACGTGCGGTGGCCCAGACCTGCCGTGGTCCTTTGGAGGAGCGATGGGCGCGCACGCAGGGAGAGGACGTCCAACGCCTTGATTCGTTGATGAAAGCCGGTCGTGGAGCTGAGGCCTCGCGCCGTGTGCACTACTTGTCGATGGAATTCCTGATGGGCCGCGCCCTGCACAACGCGCTGTCGGCACTGGGCCTGCGGGACGGCTTGGAGGCCGCGCTGCAGGACAGCGGCGCCACCTTGGCAGACGTGCTGGAAAGCGAAGGGGACGCCGCATTGGGCAACGGCGGCCTGGGGCGCCTGGCCGCTTGCTTCTTGGATTCGTTTGCCGAGTTGGGCCTGCCGTCGTTCGGCTACGGCATGCGCTACCGTTATGGCATGTTCGCGCAGCGCATCGTGGATGGGCGACAAAGCGAAGTGCCCGATGACTGGATGCGCGACGGCAACCCCTGGGAAATCCTGCGCCCCGATGTGCGCTATCCGGTGCACTTCGGTGGCCGCGTGGTGCAGGAGGGCGTGAAGCGCCGTTGGGTGCCTGCTGAAACCGTGATGGCCCAGGCCTACGACTTCATCGTGCCGGCGCATCACAGCGCGCGCACCTCCACGCTGCGCCAGTGGCAGGCAGTGTCGCTGCAGGCCATCGATTTCGAGGCCTTCTGCCGTGGCGAGTACGAGGCCGCCGGGCGTGCGCAACATGAGGCCGACCTGCTGAACTGGGTGCTGTACCCCGACGACAGCACGCAGCAGGGCCGGCGCCTGCGTCTGAAGCAGGAGGCCTTCCTGGTGAGTGCGTCGCTGCAGGATGTGATCGCGCGCCATCTGCGCGAAGTGGGCAGCCTCACGGGCCTTTCGCTGCGCAATGCGGTGCACCTGAACGACACCCACCCCGCGCTGGCGCCGGCTGAACTCATGCGCCTGTTGCTGGACGAGCAGGGCATGGCCTGGGCCGAAGCCTGGAAGATCACCTCGCAGGCCATCTCGTACACCAACCACACGCTGATGCCCGAGGCGCTGGAAACCTGGCCGGTGTGGATGTTCGAGGAACTGCTGCCGCGCCACCTGGAAATCATCTACGAGATCAACCACCACTTCCTGGAAGACGTGCGCGCGCAATTCCCCGGAGACGGCGGCATTGCGCAGGCCTTGAGCATCGTGGCCGAGCATGGCGAGCGGCGCCTTCGGATGGCCAATCTGTCCATCATCGCCTCGCACCGTGTGAATGGTGTGTCGGCCCTGCACTCGGACCTGATGGTGCAGACCATCTTCAAGGACTTCGCACGGCTGAGCCCGGAGAAGTTCCACAATGTCACCAATGGCGTGACACCGCGCCGGTGGCTGCAACAGGCCAACCCGGCCTTGTCGGGCGTGCTGGATGCGGAGCTGGGCCCCGTGTGGCGGCAAGACTTGATGGCCTTGCAGGGATTGAGTCCACGCGCGGAGGACCCGGCGCTGCAACAGGCCTTCGCTGCGGCCAAGCTCGCCAACAAGCAGCGCCTGGCCGAGCGCATCCGGCGCGATCTGGGCATCCATGTCGACCCGCATTCGCTGTTCGATGTGCAGGTCAAGCGCATCCACGAATACAAGCGGCAGTTGCTCAACATCCTTCAGGTGGTGGCGCGCTATCAGGCGATCCTGGCCAACCCGCAAGGTGTCGGTGGCAGGGCCTGGGTGCCGCGCACGGTGGTGATGGCGGGCAAGGCGGCTTCGGCCTACCGAACTGCCAAGCTCATCATCCAACTGGCGCACGACGTGGGCCGCATCATCAACAGCGACCCGCGGGTGCAGGGCCTGCTGAAGTTCGTGTTCCTGCCCAACTACAGCGTGAGTCTGGCCGAGGTGATCATTCCGGCGGCGGATTTGTCGGAGCAGATTTCCACCGCCGGTACCGAGGCTTCGGGCACCGGCAACATGAAGTTCTCGCTCAACGGCGCCTTGACCATCGGCACCTGGGACGGGGCCAACATCGAGATGGCCCAGGCCATGGGTGTTGAGGAAATGTTCGTCTTTGGCCTTCGAACCGAGCAGGTCAATGAACTCAAGCGCCTGGGCTACGACCCGCGCCTGTATGCCGAGCAAAGCCTGGCCTTGCGGCAGGTGCTGGACGGAATTGCCGCGGGTGACTTCTCGCCCGGTGAGCGCCATCGCTATGCGGGCCTGGTGCAGGAACTGCTGACCCACGACCCTTACCTGCTGTTGGCGGACTTCGATGGCTATGTGGCTGCACAGGCCGAGGTGGATGCGCTGTACGCGCAGCCCAGTGAGTGGCAGGCGCGCGCCATTCGCAATGTGGCCGGCATGGGCACCTTCTCGTCGGACCGCACCATTGCCGAATATGTGGAGCGGGTGTGGAGCGTGGGCAGCCTGTGATTGACGCGGCTGCGGTGGGTTCCGTTGGCGGCGCAGCGTCGATTGAGGACGCTGATCTCGAGTTGCTTTCGCAGGGGCGTCATTCCGCGCCCTGGACCGTGTTGGGCGCACATGTGCTGGCCGACGGTTCGGGCACGCGCTTTTCCGTGTGGGCGCCGAATGCGCAGTCCGCGAGCGTGGTGGGGGACTTCAACGGCTGGGATGGCCGCGCCAACCCCTTGCGCAACCGCGGCTGGAGCGGCGTGTGGGAGGGCGTGGTGACCGGTGTGGGTGCCGGCGCGCTCTACAAGTTTGAACTGCATGATGCCCACGGGCACCTGCTGCCGCTGAAGGCCGACCCGATGGCGCGGCAGGCCCAACTGAGGCCCGACAACGCGAGCGTGGTGGCGGCGGTGCCCGAGCGCCGTGTGCTGCCGGCTGACCGTGCCGCGGCCAATGCGCGACATGCCCCGGTGTCCATCTATGAGGTGCATCTGGGGTCGTGGCGCAAGCGGGCCGATGGCGGGTTTCTTTCCTGGGATGAACTGGCGGTGACGCTGCCGGGCTACGTGGCGGACATGGGCTTCACGCATGTGGAGCTGATGCCCATCACCGAGCATCCCTTTGACGGAAGCTGGGGCTACCAGACGCTGGGGGCCTATGCGCCTTCGGCGCGCTTTGGGCCCATGGAAGGCTTTCAGCGTTTTGTGCAGGCCTGCCATGACCACGGCGTGGGCGTCCTGTTGGACTGGGTGCCGGCGCACTTTCCCACCGATGCATTTGGCCTGGCGCGTTTTGATGGCACCGCCCTTTATGAATACCAGGACCCGCGCGAGGGCTACCACCAGGACTGGAACACCTACATCTACAACTTCGGCCGCTGGGAGGTCCGCAACTTCCTCATCGGCAGCGCGCGCTATTGGATCGAGTGCGGCGGTGTGGACGGTTTGCGGGTGGATGCCGTGGCGTCCATGCTTTACCGCGACTATTCGCGAAAGGAAGGCCAGTGGCTGCCCAATGCGCAGGGCGGGCGTGAGAACCTGGAGGCTATCGATCTGTTTCGCGCGCTCAACAGCATCCTGGGTGCGGAGTGCCCCGGCGCCATCACGGTGGCCGAGGAAAGCACGGCCTTCCCCGGCGTGAGCGCACCGGTGAGCCACGGCGGCCTGGGCTTTCACTACAAGTGGAACATGGGTTGGATGAACGACACCCTGCGCTACATGCAGGAAGACCCGGTTCACCGCCGCTGGCACCACGACAAGATGCGCTTTGGTCTTGTGTACGCCTTCAGCGAAAACTTTGTGTTGCCGCTTTCGCACGACGAGGTGGTGCACGGCAAGGGTTCCATCCTGGGCCGCATGCCCGGTGATGAGTGGCAGCGCTTTGCAAACCTGCGCGCCTACTACGGCTT
The DNA here is from genome assembly GCA_027487995.1 of Rubrivivax sp. Classification (GTDB taxonomy): domain Bacteria; phylum Pseudomonadota; class Gammaproteobacteria; order Burkholderiales; family Burkholderiaceae_C; genus RFTU01. Next base: position 5,621 of record JAIYCN010000196.1, read on the forward strand.
CATGTGGGGCCACCCAGGCAAGAAGCTGCTGTTCATGGGGCAGGAATTCGCGCAACCCTGGGAGTGGCAGGACGCGCATGAACTGCCCTGGGGGCTGCTGGACGACGCGCGCCACCGCGGTGTGCAGCAACTGGTGCGCGACCTCAATGGCTTGTATCGTGCCCAGCCTGCCCTGCATCGTCTGGACTGCATGCCCGAGGGCTTTGAATGGCTGGTGGTGGATGATGCAGACAACAGCGTGTACGCCTGGGCGCGCCACGACGGGCAGGGTGGCGCGGTGCTGGTGGTGTGCAACTTCACGCCCGTGGTGCGGCAGGGTTACCGCATCGGTTTGCCCGCACATCTGCGGGGAGCGTGGCAGGAAGCCCTGAACACCGACGCGACGTTGTATGGCGGGTCGGGGGTGGGCAATGGCGGTGTACGCTTGTCTTCCGACCCCGTGGCCGCCCATGGGCATGACCACAGCCTGTGCCTGACGGTACCGCCCTTGGCCACCTTGATGCTGGTGCAGCCTCCCAACAGCTGATTTCAATTTAGCGCGCCGATGGTGCTGGCCCTGAACACCCCCTACACACCCGATCAAGGGCGCGGCTTTCCCATGGGCGCCCATGCGCGCGACGGGGGCGTGAATTTCGCGGTGTTTTCGCAGCACGCGCAGGCGATTGAACTGTGCCTGTATGACGCGGCGGGTGCGGTGGAGGCGCAGCGCTTTCGGCTGCATGGCGCGCACGATGGCGTTTTTCATGGCTTTGTGCCGGGGCTCGATGTGGGGCAGGTGTATGGGCTGCGGGCGCATGGGCCCTATGCGCCGGACCAAGGTCACCGCTTCAATGCGGCCAAGCTGTTGCTGGACCCCTGCGCCCGGGAAATCGTGGGGCGCTTTGAACGGCGTGACGAACACCACGGCCATGTGCCCGGTCACCCCGATGGCATCCGGGTTGCCGATGGGCGCGACAACGGCGCTTCGGCCCTGAAGGCGCGCGTGGCCCGCGGCTTGGTGCCCGCAGAGGCTCAGGCCTTGAGCCAGGGACGGCCGCGCCACGCCAAGGACCGACTGGTGCTGTACGAGGTGCACGTGAAGGGCTTCAGCCGGCTGCACCAGGGCGTGCCGCAGGAACTGCAGGGCACCTATGCGGGCTTGGCGCACCCGGCCAGCATCGAGCACTTCAAGCGCCTGGGGATCACCACGCTGTCTTTGCTCCCCATTCAGTACGCGATTGATGAACCGCACCTGGTGAAGTTGGGCAAGACCAACTACTGGGGCTACAACACGCTGGGCTTCTTCTGCGTTGACCCGCGCTGGTCCCGCACGCCGCAGGATACGGCGGCCGCCACGGCTGAGTTCCGCGAGATGGTGCGCGCCCTGCATGAGTCGGGGCTGGAGGTGGTGATCGACGTGGTCTACAACCACACGGCCGAGGGGGGCGAGGACGGGCCCACGCTGTCGTTCCGCGGCTTGGACAACGCCAGCTGGTACCGGCTGATGCCCGAGGATGCGAGCCGTTGCGAGAACCTCACCGGCTGCGGCAACACACTGGCGGTGTGGCAGCCGCGCGTGACGCAATTTGTGCTCGATTCCTTGCGCCATTGGGTCCTGGAGATGGGCGTGGATGGCTTTCGCTTTGACCTGGCCGCCACGCTGGGCCGCACGCGCGGCCAGGCCTTCCAGCCCGATGCGGCTTATTTCACGGCCCTGCGCCAAGACCCGGTGCTGGCCGATGTGCACCTGATTGCCGAGCCTTGGGACAGCGGACCTGGTGGCTACCAGGCGGGGCGCTTTCCGGGGGCCTTTCTCGATTGGAACGATCGCTTCCGCGATGATGTACGACGCTTTTGGCGAGGCGATGGCAGGATCGCCGATCTTGTTACGCGGATCGCCGGGTCATCGGACATTTTTCAAGGCGAATGTCGTAGCGTCAATTTCATTGCCGCACACGATGGCTTCACTTTGTCCGACACGGTTGCCTATGCCGACAAGCATAACCACGCCAATGGCGAGAACAACCGCGACGGGCATAGCAACAATTTTTCCTGGAACTGTGGCAACGAAGGACCAAGCGACGACCCTGAACTGGCGGCGCGTCGGCTCGCGGACGTGCGC
>JAIYCN010000245.1 GCA_027487995.1 Rubrivivax sp.
CTCGTGGCATGGTGGGCCGCGCCGCAGAAATTTCCGCTCCTGGTGCAGGCCGCACTCACGCTGGCGCTGGTGACGCCGTTTGGCAGCCTCATCTACCGCTTGGCCTATGAATCGCTGGCCGACGCCACCGTGTTGGTGCTGCTGATCGTCTCGGTTGGCGTGCACTTCGCGCTGGTGGGCCTGGGTCTCTTCTTCTTCGGCGCGGAGGGATTCCGCAACCCCAGCTTCTGGGAGGAACGCTTCAGCCTGGGCGCGCTCACTCTGTCGGGCCAGACCATCATCATCTTCGTGATCTCGCTGGTGCTGATCGTGGCCCTGTGGTTCCTGTTCGAACACACGCTGCTGGGCAAGTCGCTGCGGGCCACCGCCGTGAACCGCACCGGCGCGCGGCTCATGGGCATCTCCAGCACGGGCGCCGGCCGCACGGCCTTCACCATGGCCGCCTTCATCGGCGCTCTGTCGGGCTTGCTCATCAGCCCCACCACCACGGTGTTCTACGACACCGGCTTCCTCATCGGCCTCAAGGGTTTCGTGGCGGCGGTGTTCGCGGGTTTGTCGAGCTACCCACTGGCTCTGGTGGGTGCGCTGTTCGTGGGCCTGATCGAAAGCTTCGGCTCCTTCTGGGCCAGTGCCTTCAAGGAGGTCATCGTGTTCGCGGCCATCCTGCCGGTGCTGCTGTGGCGCTCCATCACCGATCCGCACGGGGAGGAGCATTGACATGAACGCCTTCTTCAATGCGGCGCGCCGCTGGGCCTTCCCGGTCTTCGCGCTGGTGATGCTGGGCCTGCCCTTGCTGCCCGTGCCCGATTTCTGGATCACGCAGAGCAACATGGTGGGCCTGTATTCCATCGTGGCCCTGGGCCTGGTGCTGCTCACCGGTGTGGCCGGGCTCACCTCATTCGGGCAGGCCGCCTTTGTGGGCGTGGGCGCCTATGCGGCCGGCTACATGGTGGTCACGCTCAACGCCTCGCCCTGGCTGGCCCTGGTGGTGGGCATGGCGCTGGCAGTGGTGGCGGCCTTGCTGCTGGGCCTGCTGACGCTGCGCATGTCGGGCCACTATTTGCCCCTGGCCACCATCTGCTGGGGCCTGGCACTGAACTACACCATGGCCAACATGGAGTTCCTGGGTAAGTACGACGGCATCAACGGCATTCCTTCGCTGGACCTGTTCGGCGTGGACTTGGGATCCGGCCGCGGTCTGCATGTGTTGATCTGGGCGGTGGCGCTGGTGTGTGCGGTGGGGGTGACCAACCTGCTGGACTCGCGCGTGGGCCGCGCCATCCGCTCGCTCAAGACCGGCTCCACCATGGCCGAGGCCATGGGTATCTCCACCTTCCGCTACAAGCTCATCGCCTTCATCCTCGCCGCCGTGTTGGCCGCGATATCGGGCTGGCTCTTCGCGCACTTCCAGCGCACGGTGAACCCCACCCCCTTCGGCCTGAACAAGGGCATCGAGTACCTGTTCATGGCGGTGCTGGGTGGCGTGGGCCATGTGTGGGGCGCCTTCCTGGGTGCGGGCGTGGTCAAGATCATCGAAGACGAACTGCAGGTGCTGCTGCCCGCGCTGCTCGGGTCCAGCGGCAACTTCGAGGTCATCGTCTTCGGCATCGTGTTGATCCTGGTGCTGAAGTACGCACCCGACGGCTTATGGACCTTCATCCAAAAGCGCCTGCCCACCGTGCCGCGGCCTGTGGACTGGACCGACGCCGACCACATGGCGCACGAGCCCAAGCCGCCCAAGGGTCAGCGCTTGCTGGATGTGGACAAGGTCCGCAAGGAGTTCGGCGGGCTGGTGGCGGTCAACGACGTGAGCTTCCACATCGACGCCGGTGAGATCATCGGCCTGATCGGCCCCAACGGCGCGGGCAAGAGCACCACCTTCAACCTCATCACCGGCGTATTGCCGCTGACCTCCGGTGCGGTGAGTTGGCGCGGGCAGTCGATCGCCGGGCTGCCCTCTCGCGAGATTGCACGGCGCGGCATCTCGCGCACCTTCCAGCACGTGAAGATGATTCCCGAGATGACGGTGCTGGAAAACGTGGCCCTGGGCGCCTACATCCGCAGCGGAGCGAACACCGTGCAGGCCATGCTGGCGCTGGACAAGGCCGAGGAGCGGCGCATCTTCGCCGAGGCGCATCGGCAGTTGAAGCGCATCGGCATGGACGACCGCATGCACGAACTGGCTGGCAACCTCGCGCTGGGCCCGCAGCGCCTTATGGAGATTGCGCGGGCGCTTTGCACCGACCCTTCTCTGCTGCTGCTGGATGAGCCGGCGGCCGGCCTGCGTCACAAGGAAAAGAAGGCGCTGGCCGCTGTGCTGCGCCAGTTGCGCGGCGAGGGCGTCACACTGCTGCTGGTGGAGCACGACATGGACTTCGTGATGGGTCTGACCGACCGCATCGTGGTGATGGAGTTCGGCACCAAGCTGATGGAAGGCACGCCCGCCGAGGTGCAGGCCAGCCCCGCGGTGCGTGCGGCCTACCTGGGCACGGAACATTGAACGCGGGAGCATGGTGATGACGCAAACCCCACTACTGCTGGATGTGAGTGACCTGCACGCAGGCTACGGCCGCGCCGAGGTGCTCACCGGCCTGACCTTCAATGTCCACCAAGGGCAGGTGATCACGATCATTGGCCCCAATGGGGCGGGCAAGAGCACCACGCTCAATGCCCTGATCGGCTTGCTGCCCGCGCGCGGACGCATCGTCTTCGATGGGCAGGACCTCACCGAGGCCACGCTGGAAGACCGCGTGATGATGGGCCTGGCCCTGGTGCCCGAGAAGCGCGAACTGTTCTCCACCATGCCGGTGGAGGACAACCTGGTGCTCGGTGGTTGGCGCGTCATGAAGCGGCGCGTACCGAACTGGAAGCGCGAGATTGAGCGTGTGTATGAATTGTTCCCGCGCCTGAAGGAGCGCCGCACGCAGCTGGCCGGCACGCTCTCCGGTGGCGAGCGGCAGATGTTGGCGGTGGGCCGCGCGCTGATGAGCTCACCCCGACTGTTGATGCTGGACGAGCCCAGCCTGGGTCTGGCGCCGTTGGTGGTGAAGGAAATCTTCCGCATCATTGAGCGGCTGCGCGAAGATGGCACCTCCATCCTGTTGGTGGAGCAGAACGCCCGCGCCGCTCTGGAGGTGGCCGACCACGGCTATGTCTTGGAAACCGGGGCGATCTCGGTACAGGGCCCGGCCTCGGAGTTGGCGCACAACCCGCGCGTGATCGAGAGCTATCTCGGCGCGGCCACGCGCGAGGCCGCCTGACATGGCCACTCGGGCGCCCCTCAAGGGCGTGCTGGACACGACTCTGGGCTTCCACATCGCGCGAGCCTCGGTGGTGGCCTATGCGGCGTTTGAGGAGCACATTGGCGCACCGCATGGCCTGCGCAAGGTGGACTTTTCGCTGTTGATGCTGCTGGCCGAACACGGCAACCTGGTGCCCAAGCGGCTGATCAAACTGTTGTCACTGTCGGCGCCGAAATTGAGCATGGTGCTGGACCGCATGGAGGCTGGTGGCTTGATCCGGCGCAGGCCCGATGAGCACGACCGCCGTTCGGTTCAGGTCACCCTGACGGACCAGGGCGAGAAGCTGGTTCAGTCGCTGGTGCCGGTGGCGCGGCGCATGGAGCAGGGCTTGAAGAAGCGGCTGAGCGCGGCGGACCATGCCACGCTGATCCGCCTTCTGAAGAACTTGGCCGACGGTCACGGGGTGGACGCGGGCGGCTAGAGTGGGGGGCTGTTGCATGCCCCCGCTCAAGGCTTGGTCCATGATCGAATCATCTTCCGTGCGTACCCTGCGCACCCCCCTGCTGGAGATCGCGTACCAGGAGTCAGGACCCGTGGACGGCCCACCCGTGGTCCTGCTGCACGGTTGGCCCGACAGTCCCAGAACGTGGATGGGCCTTGCCCAAGCCCTGGCTTTGAATGGACACCGCGTGATCGTGCCCTGGCTGCGCGGCTTTGGCCCCATGCGGTTTCTGCAGGATCAAACCCCGCGAAGCGCCCAGTTCACAGCCCTGGCGCAGGACTTCATCGATCTGCTGGACGGCCTGGGCCTTGACCAAGTGGACCTTGTGGGCCATGACTGGGGTGCCCGGGCGGCCTACAGCGCGGCGTGCCTGTGGCCCCACCGCGTGCGCCGCTTGGTGGCGGTGTCGGTGGCCTGGGGTACCAACCAGCCCACGCAGACCTTGAGCCATCTGCAGTCCCACAACTACTGGTACCACTGGTTCATGCACCTGCCGCGTGGGCAAGAGGCGGTGCGGGAGGACCGGGATGCCTTCACCCGCTATCTCTGGCAGGCCTGGTCGCCCGGTTGGGCCTTCAGCGATGAAGAATTCACCGCCACGGCGGCTGATTTCCACAACCCCGACTGGGCCGACATCACGCTGCACTCGTACACGCACCGTTGGGGCGCGGCGGCGTCCGACCCGCGTTACGAGGAGCTTGAAGCACGTCTTCGGCAGCACGGTCTGATTCATGTCCCGACCCTGCACATCCATGGCGAGCAGGATGGGGCCAACGGCGTGGCGACCACCCAGGGCAAGGAGGCGCTGTTCACCGCGGGCCACACCCTGCGGCTGGTGCCGGGCTGTGGACACTTTCCGCAGCGCGAGCACCCCTCCCTGATTCAGGCGATGGTCGGGGAGTTCCTTGCACGCTAGTATGGCGGGCTGCGACAGGTGTCGATAGGTGTGAGGGGAGAGGTACATGGATTCGCTCGATCTGCAAGTGCTGCAACAGGCGCGCGACTGGAAGCGCGAGGGTCACGAGGCCTGGTTGGTCACCGTCATTGAAACCTGGGGCTCCGCGCCCCGTCCGCCCGGAGCCCTGCTGGCGATGCGCGGTGACGGTCTGGTGGTGGGGTCCGTGTCGGGCGGTTGCGTGGAAGACGATCTGATCGACAGGGTTCGCAAGGGAGAGCGCGTATGTAAGCCCTCACTCATCACCTATGGTGTCACCAAGGAAGAGGCGGCCCGTTTTGGTTTGCCCTGCGGGGGCAACCTGCGTTTGGTGCAGGAGCCGCTGCTGGACACAGCGTGGGTCGATGCCGTGTTGGAGCGCACGGCGCGGCACGAAATCGTGGCCCGCGTGGTGTCGCTGGAAACGGGCGAAGTGCGGCTGGAGTCCGGTTCGCGCGGCGAAGCCTTTGCCTTCGACGGTTCGTCGATGCGCGCGCTGTTCGGGCCGCGCTGGCGCCTGCTCATCATCGGCGCTGGGCAACTGTCCCGCGCGGTGGCGCAAATGGCGCTGATGCTGGATTTCGAGGTCATCTGCTGCGACCCGCGAGAGGAGTACCACCTCACCTGGGACATTCCGGGCACGGTGTTCAGCAAGGCCATGCCCGACGACCTGGTGCAGGACCTGCAACTGGACCCGCACAGCGCGGTGGTGGCTGTGACGCACGACCCGAAGTTGGATGACCTGGTGCTTCTGGAGGCCCTGAAGTCCCCGGCCTTCTACGTAGGGGCGCTGGGGTCCCGGGGCAACACGGCCAATCGCAAGGAGCGGCTCAAGCTCTTCGACCTGAGCGAGGCGGAGATCGATCGCCTACACGGGCCCATCGGCCTGGACCTCGGTGGCAAGACGCCGGCGGAAATTGCCGTGTCCATCATGGCCGAGATCATCGCCGTGCGCAGCGGCACGGCTCTGCTGCAGAAGAAGGAAGGGTCCTCCGTGCCCGCCTGTTCCCTGGTGGCGAACTAGGCTCAGGGCCCGTCGCCGTGATGGTGCGATGATTGGGGGCTTCGTTACTGACCCGCCTCTACCGTGAGCAATCCCTACTGGATCTACGCAGCCGAACTGGCTGATGTGCAGTCGCAGGAAGTCATGCCTGTGTGCACCGATGGCCACGACCTGGCCCTTTACAGCGTGGACGGGCAGGTGCACTGCACCGCCAACCAGTGCACCCATGGCAATGCCTTCCTCAGCGAAGGCTTTCTGATCGATGGCGAAATCGAATGCCCGCTGCACCAGGGGCGTTTTGACGTGAGAACGGGCGCGCCCACCTGCGAACCAGCCTGCGATCCGGTGCGCGTCTACCCGGTCAAGATCGAAGACGGCCGGGTGTTCGTCGAACTGTCCTGAGCCTGCTTCCAGGCTTTCCGTGAATTTCCCGGGTCGGGGTCTTGAAACCCGGCCAAGAGGCGCCACCTTTGCGCTCAAGCGGGCTTTTGCGCGTATCAGCCAAGCCGTTGAAACGGTCGCGCCTGTGGCCCGCGCTTCCAACCTCCGTTGTCCACTTCCGTTGAACCATGGAAAAGAAAACCCTGTCCTTCCAAGCCGAGGTGCAGCAGATCCTGCATCTGGTCACCCATTCTCTGTATTCCAACAAGGAAATCTTCCTGCGCGAGCTGATTTCCAACGCCAGTGATGCCTGCGACAAGCTGCGCTTCGAGGCCCTGGACAACGCCGCCTTGTTTGAAGACCAGCCCAACCTCGAAGTGCGCATCCTGGTCGACAACGAAAAGAAGACCCTCACCATTCGCGACAACGGCATCGGCATGAGCGCCGAGGAGGCCGTGGCCAACCTGGGCACCATCGCCAAGAGCGGCACGCGCGAATTCATGTCGCGCCTGGAGGGCGACCAGAAGAAGGACGCGCAGCTCATTGGCCAATTCGGCGTGGGCTTCTACTCGGGCTTCATCGTGGCCGACCGCATCACGGTGGAAACCCGCCGCGCGGGTGCCTCCGCCGACCAGGGCGTGCGGTGGAGCAGTGCCGGCACGGGCGACTTCGAGGTGGAGACCATCACCAAGGCCGGCCGCGGCACCGACATCATCCTGCACCTGCGGGACGCCGACGAAGACCAGGAGTACCTCAAGGCCTGGAAGCTCAAGCAGGTGATCGGCAAGTATTCCGACCACATCTCGCTGCCCATCCTCATGCAGAAGGAAGAGTGGGACCAGGACAAGAGCGAATACGTCACCAAGGACGAGTGGGAGACCGTCAACAAGGCGGCTGCCCTGTGGGCCCGCAGCAAGAGCGAAGTGACGGATGCGGAGTACCAGGAGTTCTACAAGCAGATCAGCTACGACCAGACGGCCCCGCTGGCCTACACCCACAACCGCGTGGAAGGCCGCAGCGAATACACGCAGCTGCTCTACATCCCGGCCAAGGCCCCGTTTGACCTGTGGAACCGCGACAAGCGCGGCGGCGTGAAGCTGTACGTGAAGCGTGTCTTCATCATGGACGACGCCGAAGCGCTGATGCCGGTGTACCTGCGCTTCGTCAAGGGGGTGATCGACAGCCATGACCTGCCGCTGAACGTCAGCCGCGAGCTGCTGCAGGAAAGCCGCGACGTGAAGGCCATCCGTGAGGGGTCGACCAAGCGCGTGCTGAGCATGCTGGAGTCGCTGGCAGATTCCGACAACGCCGACGACAAGCGCAAGTACGCGGATTTCTGGAAAGAATTCGGTGCGGTGCTCAAGGAGGGCATTGGTGAAGACATGGCCAACCGCGAGCGGTTGGCCAAGCTACTGCGCTTTGCGTCCACGCACGCGTCGGGTGACGAACAAAGCGTTTCGTTTGCCGACTATGCGTCACGCATGAAGGAAGGCCAGGAGGCCATCTACTACATCACCGCCGACACGCTGACCGCGGCCAAGAACAGCCCGCAGCTGGAGATCTTCCGCAAGAAGGGTCTGGAGGTGCTGCTGCTCTCCGACCGGGTGGACGAGTGGATGCTGTCGCACCTCTACGAGTTCGACGGCAAGCCGCTGCAGAGCATTGCCAAAGGCGCGGTGGACCTGGGCAAGCTGCAGGACGAGGAAGAGAAGAAACAGGCCGAGGCCGCTGCCGAGGCCTTCAAGCCGATTCTGGAGAAGATCAAGGAAGCCCTGAAGGACCGCGCCAAGGATGTGCGCGTCACCACGCGATTGGTGGACTCACCGGCCTGTCTGGTCGTGGAAGAGGGCGATATGAGCGGGCACCTGGCTCGGCTGCTCAAGCAAGCCGGTCAGGCCGCGCCGGCTTCGCAGCCGATTCTGGAGATCAATCCTTCGCACGCCCTGGTCAAGCGCCTGGAAACCGACGAGGCCCGGTTTGCGGACCTGTCGCACCTGCTGTTTGACCAGGCGGTGCTGGCTGAGGGTGGTGCGCTGGAAAACCCCGCTGAGCATGTGCAGCGCGTGACGCGTTTGCTGGTGGGGGCCTGAGGCCAACTGCGGTCTGGTAAAGCCGACCAAGGCTGGCCAGCGCGCGACGGCGGCTGTCGTGGGGGGCAGGGGCTCAATGCCCCGCGACCCAGTTTTCCACTCGGAGGCCGCCGAAACCCTTGAAGTCCGCCTCATTGTTCGTCACGAGCGTGACGTCAAGGGCGAGCGCCTGGGCCGCGATGAGCTTGTCCAGCGCATCCTTGTTTCGAGAGCGGTATGCCGCGCGAACGGGGCCATAGGCCCTGGCGGCTTCGCGGTCGAAGGGCAGCACGGGTATGTCCTCGAGCAGGCTGTCCAGTGCAGCCTGGTTGCGTTTTCGGGAAGCCCCGGAACATTCGACGCCGAATTCGAGTTCGGCCAGGGTGATGGCGGACATGACCACGTCGCCGACAAAGCAATCGGCAAACCGCGCAGCCACCTCGGGTGGCTGATGCTTCATCAGGTAGATGCAGATGTTGGTGTCGAGCAGATACTTGGGCTTCACAGTCGCTCTCGGGGCTTCTGTTCGTTTGACGCCCGCCCTTCGCTCATGAAGTCGGGCGAGAACCTCGCCCACTTGGCCAGCACGTGGCCCAACCGACGTTGCGCGGGGCGAATCACGAGTTCATCCCCGCGGCGCTCGATCACCAGGTCGATGTCCCAGGTGCTGTAGGCCAACTCGGCCGGGATGCGCACGGCCTGGGAATTGCCGTTCTTGAAGAGTTTGGTGGGGGTCATTTCAAGGCAATGGATGTACGCGTACATCCTAGCGGGTTTCGGCGAATCCGACCATCCCTCTGAAGGGCGAGGTCAATTGCCCCGGTGTTCGATTCAGTGCCCCGCCGCCATTAGCTTCTTCGCCAGGCTCCAGCGGTGCACCTCGCTGGGGCCGTCATAGATACGGAAGGGCCGCACGTCGCGCCAGATGCGCTCGACGATGGTTTCGCCCGTCACACCTTGGCCGCCCAGGATCTGCACGCAGCGGTCCACGATGCGGAAGATGGCCTCCGACGCAATGACCTTGGTCATGCTGGATTCGGTGTTGGCCTTGCCGCCCTGGTCCAGCACCCAGGCGCAGTGCCAGATGGACAGCCGCGCGGTGTGGATGTCGAGTTCGTTGTCGGCCAGCATGAAGCCCACGCCTTCATGTTC
>JAIYCN010000254.1 GCA_027487995.1 Rubrivivax sp.
CCAAGGTGATCTGACCATGCCCGCACTCGTCATCGCCGAACACGACAACCAGTCGATCAAGGGCGCCACCCTGAATGCTGTCACCGCTGCAATGCAGTGCGACGGCGAGGTGCATGTGCTGGTCGCGGGACACAACGCGAGCAATGCTGCGCAGGGCGCAGCACAGATCGCCGGTGTGAGCCGTGTGCTGCACGTCGACGCACCCGCACTGGAACACGGTCTGGCCGAAAACCTGGCCGCGCAGGTGCTGCACATCGCCACTCGATACGGCCACTTGGTGTTTCCGGCGACTGCAGCAGGGAAGAACGTTGCGCCTCGTGTGGCAGCGTTGCTCGACATGGCCCCGATCAGCGACGTCTCTCGCGTGATCAATGAAGACACCTTCGAGCGCTCGATTTACGCAGGCAACGCAGTGGCCACCGTGCAGTGCCTCGAAGCCATCATTGTCCTGACCGCGCGCACCACCGGTTTCGACGCAGCGGTTGCAACCGGCGGCAACGCACCCATCGACACCTTGCCTGCGGTGGCGGACGCCGGACTTTCTGCCTTCGTCGGCAGCGAACTCGCCCGCAGTGACCGCCCAGAACTCACAGCGGCGCGTGTGATCGTGAGCGGGGGACGAGCGCTGGGCAGTGCCGAAGCATTCGATGCGGTGCTGACGCCTTTGGCCGACAAACTGGGCGCTGCACTCGGAGCCAGTCGTGCAGCGGTCGATGCCGGTTATGCGCCCAACGATTGGCAGGTCGGTCAGACGGGCAAGATCGTCGCGCCACAGTTGTACGTGGCCTGCGGCATCAGCGGCGCCATCCAGCACCTGGCCGGCATGAAGGACTCCAAGGTGATCGTGGCGATCAACAAGGACCCGGAAGCCCCCATCTTCAGCGTGGCCGACTTCGGCTTGGAGGCCGACCTGTTCTCGGCCGTGCCTGAACTGGTGAAGTCGCTCTGAGCGGCCATTGGCAGGGCGTCCTACGGGGCGCCCTTTGTTTTTGAAGAGCGGGTGTTGCTGTTGGACGAAGCCCGCTCCTGATCAATCGAAGTACTGACAAGGATCCACCATGACCTACCGCGCCCCAGTCAAGGACATGCTGTTCGCCATGACGGAGCTGGCCCATCTCGAAGGTGTGGCCCAGCTGCCGGGTTTCGAGGAAGCGGGCCCCGATACGGCTGCAGCGGTGCTCGAAGAGTGCGCCAAGCTCAATGAAGGCGTGGTGTCGCCCCTGAACTGGGAAGGCGACAAAAATCCCTCGTCGCTCAAGGACGGCCATGTGACCACCACGCCCGGCTTCAAGCAGGCCTTCCGCGAGTACGCCGAAGGTGGCTGGCAAGGCTTGCAGCACCCGGCGGACTTCGGTGGACAGGGACTGCCCAAGACCGTCGGCACCGCCTGCCTGGAAATGCTCAACAGCGCCAACCTCAGCTTCGCGCTGTGTCCGCTTCTCACCGATGGCGCCATCGAGGCCCTGCTGACGGCGGGCACGCCCGAGCAGCAGACCACCTACATCCCCAAGATGGTGGACGGCACCTGGACCGGCACGATGAACCTCACCGAGCCGCAGGCGGGATCGGATTTGTCCCTGGTGCGCACGCGTGCCGAGCCGCAGCCCGATGGCAGCTACAAGATCTTCGGTACCAAGATCTACATCACCTACGGTGAGCATGACATGGCCGAGAACATCGTGCATCTGGTGCTGGCGCGGGTGCAGGGTGCGCCTGAGGGCGTGAAGGGCATCTCGCTGTTCATCGTCCCCAAGTTCATGGTCAATGCCGACGGTTCGCTGGGCGCACGCAACGACGTGCACTGCGTGAGCATCGAGCACAAGATGGGCATCAAGGCCAGCCCCACGGCGGTTCTGCAGTACGGCGACAACGGTGGTGCTGTGGGCTACCTGGTGGGCCAGGAGAACCGCGGCCTGGAGTACATGTTCATCATGATGAACGCCGCCCGCTTCGCCGTGGGCGTGCAGGGCATCGCCATCTCCGAGCGCGCCTACCAAAAGGCGGTGCAGTACGCGCGTGACCGCGTGCAGAGCCGCCCGGTGGATGGGTCCCTGAATGCGGCAGCGCCCATCATCCACCACCCCGACGTCAAGCGGATGCTGCTCACTATGCGCGCCATCACCGAGGGATGCCGCGCCATGGCCACGGTGGCCGCAGCCGCCTACGACGCCGCCCATGCCCATCCTGATGCGGCAGTGCGCGCGCAGCACCAGACCTTCTATGAGTTCCTGGTGCCGCTGGTGAAGGGCTACTCCACCGAGATGAGTCTTGAAGTGACCTCGTTGGGCGTGCAGGTGCATGGCGGCATGGGCTTCATCGAGGAAACCGGTGCGGCCCAGTACTACCGCGACGCCAAGATCCTGACCATTTACGAAGGCACCACGGCCATCCAGGCCAATGACCTGGTGGGCCGCAAGACCGCGCGTGATGGCGGCGCCACCGCCAAGGGCATCGCCGCACAAGTGGAGGCCACCGAGCGCGAGCTGGCCGCGCGCAACAGCGTGAATGCCCGCGCCATGCTCAGCCGCCTGAGCGCGGCCCGCAAGGCCTTCCTGGATGTGGTGGACTTCGTGGTGGCCCAGTCCAAGGGCAACCCCAACGCGGTCTTCGCCGGGTCGGTGCCCTACCTGATGTTGGCGGGTAACCTGATGGCCGGCTGGCAGATGGCGCGTGCGCTTCTGGTGGCGGAAACGAAGCTGGCCGATGGCGAGGAAACCGCCTTCATGCAGGCCAAGATCGCCACCTGTCGCGTGTACGCCGACCATGTGCTCTCGCGTGCGCCGGGTCTGCGCGACGCGATCGTGGAAGGCAGCGAAGGTGTGACGACGATGGCGCTTGAGGCGTTCTGATCGATCTCTTCTTCACCGCGCCAAGTCACCCAACGCCGGTCATCACTGCCTTTTCCCGGAGCCTTCATGTCACTGCCCCCCGTGTTCAACAAGCTGCGCCTGCCGGTCATCGGCTCGCCCCTGTTCATCATCAGCAACCCCAAGCTGGTGATCGCACAGTGCAAGGCCGGGATCGTCGGCTCGATGCCCGCGCTCAACGCCAGGCCCGCTTCGCAGCTGGATGAGTGGCTGCATGAGATCACCGAGGAATTGGCCGCGTGGGACCGCGCCCACCCGGACACCCCCGCCGCCCCCTACGCCATCAACCAGATCGTGCACAAGAGCAATGACCGGCTTGAGCACGACATGGCGGTCTGCGCCAAGTACAAGGTGCCCATCGTCATCACGAGCCTCGGCGCCCGTGAAGATGTGAACCAGGGTGTCCACGCCTGGGGTGGCGTGGTGATGCACGATGTCATCAACAATGTGTTCGCCCGCAAGGCCATTGAGAAGGGCGCCGATGGCCTGATTCCGGTGGCTGCGGGCGCCGGTGGCCACGCCAGCGTGAAGAGCCCGTTCGCCATGGTGCAGGAGATCCGGCAGTGGTTCGATGGGCCCCTGGCACTGTCGGGTTCGATTGCCTCGGGTGGCGCCATCCTGGCGGCTCAGGCCATGGGGGCAGACCTTGCCTACATTGGTTCACCCTTCATTGCGACGCATGAGGCCCGTGCAGTGGACGGCTACAAGCAGATGATCTGCGAGAGCAACTCGGACGACATCGTCTACAGCAACTTCTACACCGGCATCCACGGCAACTATCTCAAGGGCAGCATCCGAAACGCGGGCATGGACCCGGACAACCTGCCCGAGTCTGACCCGAGCAAGATGAACTTCGCCACCGGCGAGGGCGGCAGCGCTGCCAAGGCCTGGCGTGACATCTGGGGCTGCGGCCAGGGCATCGGGGCCATCCGCGAGGTGGTCGGGGCGGGCGAGCTGGTGGCCCGCTTCACCTCGGAGTACGCCCAGGCACGCCAGCGCCTGCTGGGCTGACCTTCACGCCAGGGCCGCCATTTAGCGGCTTGGTGCGTCAGCCGGCGCATCGTCCATCGAACAGTCGCAGCCATGCCCCGCGGCGATCCAGCGCCGCGCGGCGCGGTGCAGGCGTTGGCGCCACCAGCGTTGCAGGCCGCCTGCACGGGCCGGCAAGGCGGTGGGGTCTGTGGCCGCCAACACACCGCAACGGTAGGTGTGGGTCGAGGCATTCCATTCAAGCCACTGGCAGGGGCCCTGGGTCCGCAGGGTGAGCAAGGCCCCCATCGGGCAGGGCTCGGCCAGGCAGCACACGCCGCATCCATTGCAGGGCGCGCCCTCGCGCGGCTTGGGCGGCGCGGCGGGGTGGATCTTCAGCGTCACCAGTTTTTTCGTGACCATTGCGCTGCGTTCGAGACTTATGACCGATCCTGCATTCTCGCCCCGAAGCGCGCTGTCAGGATTCGTCGGGACTGCGGTGATACGATCGAGCCGTTCGACTGAATAGGTCCTTCCCGTCCCCTTGCTGGTCTGTCAGATAGCAAGGCGGGTCGCAATCCGCCAACCGGTAGAGCCGGGTCGCGGAAGGTTGTGCAACCCATCGGAGTCCCGGAAACCGGGACGAAAGGTGAGCGAGACATGATGCAGCAATACAGGTCCAACTCGTACCTGTTCGGGGGCAACGCCCCCTATGTGGAGGAACTCTACGAGAGTTACCTCGACAACCCAGGTTCCGTCCCCGAGAAGTGGCGCGCCTACTTCGACGCCCTCCAACACGTACCGGCCGCCGATGGCACGCAGCGATCCGACGTGGCGCACGCGCCTGTCGTCGAGTCCTTCGCCCAACGCGCCAAGGCCAACGCTTTTGCACTGAAGGCCAGCGAGGCCGACCTCGCCGTGGCCCGCAAGCAGGTGCATGTTCAGTCCCTCATTGCGGCCTACCGGTTCCTCGGTTCGCGCTGGGCTGACCTGGACCCGCTCAAGCGCACCGAGCGCCCCAAGATTCCCGAACTCGAGCCGTCGTTCTACGACCTCACCGAGTCGGACATGGACATCACCTTCTCTGCCGCCAATACCTACTTCGGCAAGGGTGAGGACATGACGCTGCGGGACATCGTGCAGGCCCTGCGCGAGACCTACTGCGGCACCATCGGCGCGGAATTCATGCACTGCACCGACCCGGCCGAAAAGCGCTGGTGGCAGGAGCGGCTCGAATCCGTTCGCAGCAAGCCCAACTTCAATGCGGAAAAGAAGAAGCACATCCTGGACCGCCTGACGGCCGCCGAAGGTCTGGAGCGCTACCTGCACACCAAGTACGTGGGCCAGAAGCGCTTCTCGTTGGAGGGCGGTGAGAGCTTCATCGCCTCCATGGACGAACTCGTGCAGCGCGCGGGCGAGAAGGGCGTGCAGGAGATGGTGATCGGCATGGCCCACCGCGGCCGTCTGAACGTGCTGGTCAACACCCTGGGCAAGATGCCCAAGGACCTGTTCGCCGAGTTCGAGCACACCGCGCCCGAGAACCTGCCCGCCGGTGACGTGAAGTACCACCAGGGCTTCTCCTCGGACATCTCCACCCCGGGCGGCCCCGTGCACCTGTCGCTGGCCTTCAACCCGTCCCACCTGGAAATCGTGAACCCGGTGGTGGAAGGGTCGGTGCGCGCGCGCATGGAACGCCGTGGCGACAAGCATGGCGACCAGGTGTTGCCCGTGCTGGTGCACGGTGACGCCGCCTTCGCCGGACAGGGCGTGGTGATGGAGACGTTGGCCCTGGCACAGACCCGCTACTACAGCACCGGCGGTACGGTGCACGTGGTCATCAACAACCAGATCGGCTTCACCACCAGCGACCCGCGCGACAGCCGCTCCACGCTGTACTGCTCGGACGTGGTGAAGATGATCGAGGCGCCCGTGCTGCACGTGAACGGGGACGACCCCGAGGCGGTGGTGTGGTGCACGCAGTTGGCCATGGACTACCGCCAGCAGTTCAAGAAGGACGTGGTGGTCGACATCATCTGCTTCCGCAAGCTGGGACACAACGAGCAGGACACGCCTTCGCTCACCCAGCCGCTGATGTACAAGGTGATTGCCCAGCATCCGGGTACCCGCAAGCTCTACGGCGAAAAGCTGGTGGCGCAGAACGTGCTCCCGGTCGATGGTCCGGACCAGATGATGAAGAACCTGCGGGCGGCCTTCGATGAGGGCCGTCACACGTCCGACCCGGTGCTCACCAACTTCAAGAGCAAGTACGCGGTGGACTGGGCGCCCTTCCTGGGCAAGAAGTGGACGGATGCAGCCGACACCGCGCTGCCGCTGGCCGAGATCAAGCGTCTGGCCGAGCGCATCACCACCATTCCGCAGGGCTTCACGCCGCATCAGTTGGTGCAGAAGGTGATTGCCGACCGCGCGGCCATGGGACGTGGTGAGATCAACATGGACTGGGGCATGGGTGAACACTTGGCCTATGCGTCCCTCGTGGCCAGTGGCTACGCGGTGCGCCTGTCCGGTGAAGACTGCGGGCGCGGCACCTTCGTGCACCGTCACGCCGTGCTGCACGACCAGAACCGCGAGAAGTGGGACATCGGCACCTACATCCCGCTGCAGAACGTGGCCGAGGGCCAGGCACCTTTCACGGTCATCGATTCCATCCTGTCGGAAGAGGCGGTGTTGGGATTCGAATACGGCTACGCCGCGGCCGAGCCCAACACGCTGACGATCTGGGAAGCGCAATTCGGTGACTTCGCCAACGGCGCTCAGGTGGTGATCGACCAGTTCATCGCATCAGGCGAAGTGAAGTGGGGCCGTGTGAATGGCCTCACGCTCATGCTGCCGCATGGCTATGAGGGCCAGGGCCCCGAGCACAGCAGCGCGCGCCTGGAGCGCTTCATGCAATTGGCCGCGGACAACAACATGCAGATCTGCCAGCCCACTTCGGCCAGCCAGATCTTCCATCTGTTGCGCCGGCAGATGGTGCGCCAGTTCCGCAAGCCGCTGATCATCTTCACGCCCAAGAGCCTGCTGCGCAACAAGGACGCCACCTCGCCGATGAGCGAGTTCACGCGCGGCGAATTCAAGACGGTGATCCCGGAGCAGAACGCCGACATTGCAGCTGACAAGGTCAAGCGCATCATTGCCTGCTCGGGCAAGGTGTACTACGACCTGGTGAAGAAGCGCGACGAGAAGAAGGCCACCGACGTGGCCATCATCCGCGTTGAGCAGCTCTATCCCTTCCCGCACAAGGCCTTCGGCACCGAGATGAAGCGCTATCCGAATGCGGTGGAAGTGGTGTGGTGCCAGGACGAGCCCCAGAACCAGGGCGCCTGGTTCTTCGTGCAGCACTACATCCACGAGAACATGCTTGATGGCCAGAAGCTGGGCTACGCAGGCCGTGCGGCATCCGCCTCACCCGCCGTGGGGTATGCCCACCTGCACCAGGACCAGCAGAAAGCGCTGCTGGACCAGGCCTTCGGCAAGCTCAAGGGCTTCGTGCTCAGCAAGTGACAGCTGTCCGCCGTTGATCGTCCGTAGGCTGCGTGATTGCACCGCAGCCGCGGCGGGCGGTTTTCACCTCACCTCAAGAAGAATTCACTCATCATGGCACTCGTAGAAGTCAAGGTTCCGCAACTCAGTGAATCGGTGGCCGAAGCCACCTTGTTGGCCTGGAAGAAGAAGCCCGGTGATGCCGTGGCCATCGACGAAATCCTCATCGAGATCGAGACCGACAAGGTCGTGCTCGAAGTCCCGGCCCCTGCCGCCGGTGTGCTTGGCGAGATCGTCGTGGCCGATGGCGGCACGGTGGTCAGCGACCAGTTGATCGCCCGCATCGACACGGAAGGCAAGGGCGCTGCAGCGCCTGCGGCTGCCGCACCGGCACCCGCGGCAGCCCCGGCTGCGGTGGCCGCACCTGCCGCGGCAGCAGCCGCAGGTGGCAGCAAGGCCGGCGTGGCCATGCCCGCGGCGGCCAAGCTGATGGCCGACCACAACCTGGCCCCGGGGTCGGTGGCCGGCACGGGCAAGGATGGTC
>JAIYCN010000011.1 GCA_027487995.1 Rubrivivax sp.
CGTGGCCCAGATGCGGCGCGCCACGCGGCCCATCACCGTGTACTCCGGGTCCATGCCGTTGCTGAAGAAGAAGCTCAGGTTCGGCGCGAAGTCGTCGATGTGCATGCCACGCGCCAGGTAGGCTTCCACGAAGGTGAAGCCGTTCGACAGCGTGAAGGCCAGCTGGCTGATCGGGTTGGCCCCGGCCTCGGCGATGTGATAGCCGCTGATCGACACCGAGTAGAAGTTGCGCACGTCGTGGTGGACAAAGTACGCAGCGATGTCGCCCATCACCTTCAGCGAGAACTCGGTGCTGAAGATGCAGGTGTTCTGGCCCTGGTCCTCCTTCAGGATGTCGGCCTGCACCGTGCCGCGCACGTTGGCCAGCGTCCAGGCGCGGATCTTCTGCACTTCATCGGCCGTGGGTTCACGGCCGTTGTCTGTCTTGAACTTCTCCAGGTTCTGGTCGATGGCCGTGTTCATGAACATGGCCAGGATCGACGGCGCGGGGCCGTTGATGGTCATGCTCACCGAGGTGGTGGGGTTGGTGAGGTCAAAGCCGCTGTAGAGCACCTTCATGTCGTCCAGCGTGGCGATGCTCACGCCGGAGTTGCCCACCTTGCCGTAGATGTCGGGCCGCAGGTCGGGGTCATGGCCGTAGAGCGTGACCGAATCGAAGGCCGTGGACAGGCGCTTGGCCGCCATGCCTTCGGAGACCACCTTGAAGCGGCGGTTGGTGCGGAAGGCGTCGCCTTCGCCCGCGAACATGCGGGTGGGGTCCTCGCCCTCGCGCTTGAAGGCGAAGGTGCCGGCGGTGTAGGGGAAGGAACCGGGTACGTTTTCCAGCATCAGCCACTTCAGGATCTCGCCCTGGTCCTCGTAGCCGGGCAGGGCCACCTTGCGGATCTTGCTGCCGGAGAGCGTGGTGTGGGTGAGCGCCGTGCGGATTTCCTTGTCGCGGATCTTCACCACGTACTCGTCGCCTGCGTAGGCCTTCTGCATGTCAGGCCACTGGGCCAGAAGCTTTCGAGCATCGGCGCCCAGTTCGGCTTCGCGCTTGGAGGCCAGGTCCAGCGCAGCTTCGGCGGCGCGGGGCTTGTCGGGCTTGTCCACGCTGAGCATGCGGGCGGCTTCACGCAACTGCTGAATCTCGCGGGCCAACTTCACCTGCTGCGACACGCGCCGCTTGTAGCCTCGCACCGTGTCGGCGATGTCGGCGAGGTAGCGCACGCGTGCCGGCGGCACGATGGGCGTTTGCTGCGTGCTGTGGCGCGTGTCCACCAGGGGCAGGCGGCCGTCCTTCAAGGCCAGACCCAGGGACTGCAGACGGGCCTTCAGGCTTTGGTACAACGCGGTCACGCCATCGTCGTTGAAGCGGCTGGCCATGGTGCCGAAGACGGGCATCTCCTCGGTCTTGACCGTCCAGGCTTCGCGGTTGCGCTGCACCTGCTTGGCCACGTCGCGCAGGGCATCCATCGACCCCTTGCGGTCGAACTTGTTGATGGCCACGAACTCGGCGAAGTCCAGCATGTCGATCTTCTCGAGCTGGCTGGCCGCGCCGAATTCGGGCGTCATCACGTACATCGGCACATCCACATGCGGCACGATGGCCGCATCACCCTGGCCGATGCCCGAGGTTTCCACGATCACCAGGTCGAAGCCTGCGGCGCGGCAGGCGGCCACCACGTCGGGCAGGGCCTGGGAGATCTCGCTTCCGGCCTCACGCGTGGCCAGGGAGCGCATGAAGACCTTCTGTCCCTTCTGCCAGGGCGAAATGGCATTCATGCGGATCCGGTCACCCAGCAGGGCGCCACCGCTCTTGCGGCGCGAGGGGTCGATGGAGATCACGGCGATGTTCAGCGCGTCGTCCTGGTCCAACCGGATGCGGCGGATCAATTCATCTGTGAGTGAAGACTTACCAGCGCCGCCGGTGCCGGTGATGCCCAGCACGGGAATCTTCGTCTTGGCCGCGGCTTCGCGCAGGGCGGCCATGGAGGCGGCGTCGGCCTTGCCGTTTTCCACCGCGGTGATGAGTTGCGCCAGGGCGCGCCAGGCGGCTTCGCCGTGGCCTTGAACGGCCTGCAGCGTCTTGGGTGCATGCGCCGAGAGGTCCCGGTCGCAGCGCATCATCATCTCGCCGATCATGCCCTGCAGGCCCATGCGCTGGCCGTCCTCGGGGCTGTAGATGCGCACGCCGGCCTCGTTGAGGTCGCGGATCTCGGCCGGCACGATCACGCCGCCGCCGCCGCCGAACACCTGGATGTGCGAGCCACCACGCGCGCGCAGCAGTTCCACCATGTACTTGAAGTACTCCACGTGGCCGCCCTGATAGGAACTGACGGCAATGCCCTGCACGTCTTCCTGCAGCGCCGCGGTGACCACTTCGTCCACCGAGCGGTTGTGGCCCAGGTGGATCACTTCGGCACCCATGCCCTGCAGGATGCGGCGCATGATGTTGATGGCAGCGTCGTGCCCGTCGAACAGACTGGCGGCGGTGACGAAGCGCACCTTGTGCGTGGGGCGGTAGTTGGCCAGGGCCTGTTATTCGGCGGCGAGGTTGCTCATGGTGTCTCTTTGGTCGGTGGCGATGAACAGTGCCTGAACTCAG
>JAIYCN010000104.1 GCA_027487995.1 Rubrivivax sp.
ACTGCTGGTGCCGTAACCGCGCGAGTGGACCTGCTCGTCGACGAAGTCCTTCAAGGTGTCTGGCAGAGAGATGTTCATCGTGCTCATGGTCTGACCTCGAAGTTGTTCGTGGCGCGCTGTATCGGGCGGGAGGGCATTGCGGCAGGGCTTGGCAAACTTTGCCAACTCTGCAGTGCATCAGTCGACGTTAGTGCTTCCCGCTGGCTCAAGCGGAGAGTACGGCGTCGCTACTGTAGTGGTCACGCCACCCGAAAACTCTCGAGTGTTCGGCCGGCCGCAAGCGCTTCTCGAATCCACTTCGGGCGCGCGCCGCGACCCGACCAGGTGTTGCCCTCATTACTTGGATCCCGAAACTTGACCTCTCGGGCTGAGGACGTCTTGGGCTCCGCTGACCCTCCGGCCCTGCGCGGCCGACCCACGCGCTTTGCTAAGTCGTCCGCTGGCCGGTAACCAGCGGCTCGAAGTTCAGCAAGGCTGACTTGGTACTCATTCAGCATGGCGGCCGCTCGCTGCGCGACGGCTTGGATCTCGGCCAGGCGGGCCTGCTCCGTCCGTTTTTGCAGCGCTTCGAGTTCGGCTTTCAATTCGGCGTAGCTGGATTCTTTCATTGTATCTGCTTTAGTGAATTGATTCCGAGAGCCTCATTAAAAATGAGCCCCTCAGGAATTATCATCTTTATTTGACAAGCTTGTCAAGCGCTTCTTTATTTGATTGATAGCGATCCCAAATTTTCTTATCGATTCTACTTTTCAATACATCAATGTCAATTTTCTCATTTAACTCCAACGAAGTGATCGCCATTTCACCAAGTTTGTATATCAATGTTTTACGAGCTCTGTCGGTAATCTCTTTTGATGTTCTTTTTAATTCTTCCTCAATGTCTGAAACTTTTATCGCCTGATCATTTGATGCCTTAATTTTGTCGTTTAGCATTCTCACAGCAATTTCGTGCCGCCTTCGTTGATTTTTCAACACTTGGTTGAGCTCATCTTCACTTTGCATGGCGATGCCGTTAATACCCTGTGCCGTGTCAAGTTTTTCTTGAACTTTGTCTTTTTCATTTGAACTATCATTAACCATTATTTTCTCCTTTCTATAATAAAATTAATAATGGAGCATCTATTGTAGTAGAATTAAATTTTATTGCAATAGGGGGATGAGTGATTAAATTCGTAGTGAGGAAAATAGTCGGTTGCAAAAAAATAAAGAATGAGCTAAATTGAATGATGCTAAATATTTAATCAAGACAACCTTTTTCCGATCTACTAAAAATTAAATAGCGCAATTAAGTGTTGTCACTTTTATGGAGGGTTTAGAGCATGAAAGAGATCGTTTTCAACGTTAAAAAAATCCGAAAGCGCAAGCAGGGGGGATGCGTCGGGGCAGTTGCCTATGCTGCCGGTTTGTCGCTGAAGTTGGAAGAAAAGGATGAGAGCTGGAACTACAGCAGGCGCAAGGATGTTTTGGCCGACGGGATGGCTTGGCCATCGTCTAGTAGCCCGGCGTCCTGGACTCTGGCGTCGTTTTGGAACCTGGTCAGTGAGCATCATTCCCGCAAGGACGCCGTAGTTGGCTACTCGCTTGTTGTGGCGCTGCCGCTGGAAATTGGCAACGCGGCGCGGGTGCGGCTGGTGGAGGATCTGGCCGACCTGATTGCCAAGGTTCACGGGGTTGCAGTTCACTGGGCCATCCACCGACCCAGGCCAGTCACCCCACGTGAGTTGGAGCTGAACCCCCATCAGCATTTCGTTGAGGACGAAGAAACCGAGGGCCTTCACAACGGGAATTGGCATGCCCACCTGTGCATCACGGCCTGCAGCGTGGATGAGGAGGGCAGGCTCGGCCGAAAGGTTGAGGAGTTGGACCCGGTGCGCGCCAGCGTCCTGCAGATAGTCAACTTTGCACGGGTGTTTCGATACTGTTGGACGGTACTGCTCAACCACGCCAGGGACCGTGCCAACAGCCCGGCACCCAGGTTGAGTCATCGGTCATTGGCTGCGCGTGGCATCGATCGGAAGCCGAAACGTCATCTGGGCCCACGCTTGGCCCATGCCGTCAGAACCTATGGCAGCGAAGCCGTTGCAGCCAGGGTTCCGTGGTTTCGACGGCATTTCGAGGAGCCAAGACCGGAAGGATCGCTACCCGAGGCCTCGGGCGGATCAACCACCAGTAGCGAGCTTCCGGCTGACCTTGAGCGAGAACAGCAGGAGGCTTTGATGAGGAAACAGAAGGCGCAATTTGACGCACACAGGAAGATGCTCGGCGTCCTTGATTCAATCGAGAAATCGTTCCCTGTGGACCCACAGCACATTCGGCTTGGCGTACCAACTGAACGTCAAGCAAAACAAGACGAGTACGACCGATTGCTCAAGTTGCTAGACGATTCGCAGCTAGAACTTCGGCGGAAGCCTGAGCGGGCCCACCCTTCCTCAGGCGATCCGCCGGCGCCGAAACGCAGGGACCTCAGGCGACGGCCTTCTTGAAGTGGCACCGCTTCTTGAGCGGGCCGCGTTTTGCGGCACGTGCGAACTCCGAGCCAGTCACGGCTGACCGGGCCGGCAATTGCTGGGCACTTGGCACGAGATCGCTTGACTCAAATTGGTGAACCTCGACAGTGCCGCCGCGTCAACCATCTCAGTCAACTCACCGATGGGGCCGGCCATCGACCAATGCGCCCGACACGCAAGTCACCGATTGCCCACCCACCGAGATGCCCTCTGTTCGCAACGTGATCCGCACGCGTCCAGCGCGGCCCAGCACTTGGCCCTGAGCAACGATGAAGTTGGATCCGAACCGTTCCACCTGCTTGGTGTCGCGGACGAAAACGGCCATGCAGCCGTTGCCGCTGCCGCACACCGGGTCTTCTTCGATGCCGCAAGTTGGCGCGAAAGCCCGCAACTCCACTTGCGCTTTCGACCCTGGCGGATAGGCGCTAAAGATCACGACGCCGGTGGCCCGCGCGGCGGTGTCCTGCACTTTCATGCGCGCCATGTCCGGCCGCGCTGCGATCACCGCATCGGCGTTGGCCAACTGCGCGACGATCCAGCGCGCACCCACATCGACCAGGCGAGGGCGCGCAGATCGATCAACCGACTGACCCAACAGACCTTCCAGTTCATCCACCTGGGCATCGCTCAAGGCCTCTACTTTGGCGCTCGGAAGTTCGAAGGCGATGACATGGTCGGCCGCATTCGCCCCGGTCACAGAAACCTTCACCAGCCCGATCCGGCATTGCTGAACCAGCACACCGTCACGCGGTTTCACGCGCCCTGCCTCCAGCAGCGCATGCGCGGTGCCGATGGTCGGATGCCCTGCGAACGGCAACTCTGATGCCGGCGTGAATATCCGCACCTGGTAGTCGGCACCAGGTTCGGTGGCCGGCAGGACGAAGGTGGTCTCCGACAGGTTGGTCCAGTTCGCGATGCGCTGCATCTGCTCGGTGTCGAGTCCTTCGGCATCGAGCACAACCGCCACGGGGTTACCCAGGAAAGGCGCATCGGTGAAGACGTCAACTTGCTTGAAGGCGCGGGTTAGTGGGGGCATGGCCGGGATTCTGGCTTCAAGCGCCGCCTGATGATCGAGTTGTGCACTCCGGTTCTCGTGGGCAACCTCAGGCATCACGCCTGTTCGGGCTCAAACCGCTTGATCTTGGCGATCACATCGGCCATTGCCTGACGCGCCTGCTCTGTGTCATAGTGCGTCTGAAGGTTGATCCAACTCTGCGCATCCGTGCCGAAGAACGCGCCCAGGCGCAGCGCAGTGTCGACCGTGATGCCGCGCAGACCTTTGACGATCTCATTGATGCGGCGGGGCGGCACCCCGATGGCCTGGGCGAGCCGGTACTGGCTCACTCCCAGCGGCTTGAGCCAGTCTTCCAGCAGGATCACGCCGGGGTGCATGAGGGGAACTTCTCGCTTCTTCATGTTGGCCTCTGTCAGTGGTAGTCCGTGATCTCAACGCGCTGCGCGTGTCCGTCAGCCCAAACGAAACACACGCGCCATTGGTCGTTGATGCGGATGCTGTGCTGGCCTTTGCGGTTACCGCTGAGCGCCTCCAGACGATTCCCAGGGGGTACGCGCATGAACTCCAGAGTCGTGGCCGCATGAAGCTGTTGCAACTTGCGCATTGCGACCCCTTCGATATTGACGAAGCGCTTGACGCGGCGACCACCGAACAAGGCCTCGGTGTCGCTGCACTCAAAGCTCTGAATCATGCCGCAATGATAACGGATGTCGTTATTAAAATGAAGCAGCAAAGGGCAGCCTGCGCTTGGCCACCACCCAGCGCAAGTTGTTGGTGGCCATTGAGAGCGTGAAGAGCGGCCAGCAGACGGCGGACTTCGCCGAGCGGGCGCAGTGGATGCACTCCGGCACTAAGAGGCAACCTCAGTCCGGACAGCGCGGTTTCAAGGGGCGATCTCATTGAGTCTAGCCATCGGGACAGTTCGACGGATACATGAAAGCACTGGTCGCGGCGCCCAGCGGCATCAGTCCCGGAGTGCGCGCTTGCCCCGCTCCGCCAAATACTGATCCTGCCTCTGCGCAGCCCACCGCCGATACCGCCGCACCCGTGCCGCATCGCCCACCTGCTGCATCACCAAGGCCCGCAGCGGCGAGACGGCGGCGTGGGTGGCCCGGCCCTTGCTGAGGCGGTGCAGTTGGAACCGCACCGTGGCCATGTTGGCCAGTGAGGCCAGCGGCTTGTTCTTCCAGGTGATGGCGGGCAGGGCCGGTGCGCTGTTTTTGCCTGCGCGCCACTGGTGTGGCAGGTCGGGCTCGATGGCCAAGGCTGTGGCCATGCCCACCAGGTCCACGCCCGCGTCCACCACGGCCTGTGCCACCGGCTGGCGGCGAATACCGCCGGTCACCATCACCGGCATCGCGGCCACGGTGCGGATGTCGCGCGCGAACTCCACGAAGAAGGCCTCTCGCGCCAGGGTTCTGCCGTCACGCGCCTGGCCTTGCATGGCCGGTGCTTCATAGCTGCCGCCCGAAAGCTCCACCAAGTCCACGCCCAGTGGGTTGAGCAGACGCACCACCTCGCGCGCGTCTTCAGGGCTGAAGCCGCCGCGCTGAAAGTCGGCGGAGTTCAGCTTCACCGCCAGCGCGAAACCGGATGACACCGCCGCGCGCACCGCCTTCACCACCTCCAGCAACAGGCGGGCGCGGTTCTCCAGCGAGCCGCCCCATGCGTCAGTGCGCTGATTGCTCAAGGGTGAGAGGAACTGGCTGAGCAGGTAGCCGTGGGCGGCGTGGATTTCCACGCCCGAAAACCCAGCCTGCTCCGCCAACGCGGCGGTGCGGGCAAAGCGTTGAATCACCTCCTGGATGTGCGCCTCGCTCATGGCCTGCGGCGGCTTGAAGTGTGAGGACAACTTGCCCAGGTCCAGCGCCACAGCCGAAGGTGCCCAGGTGGGCTGGCCCAGGTTGGCCGGCATCTGCCGTCCGGGATGGCTGATCTGCAGCCAGAACTGCGCGCCGCCCGAGCGGCCCACCTGCGCCCAGCGCTTGAACTTCTCTAGCTGGGCGTCGTCCTCCAGCACCACGCCGCCGGCACCGGTCATCGCACGGCCGTCGATCATCACATTGCCGCTGATGAGCAGGCCGGCACCGCCGTCGGCCCAGGCCTGGTACAGGCGAATCAGGGATTCGGACGGCGCTTGGTCCCGGTCGGCCATGTTCTCTTCCATCGCGGCCTTGGCAAGACGGTTGGGGATGAGGGACCCGTTGGGAAGCTGGAGGGGATCGAAGACGTTCATGTTCGCGTGCAGAGGGTGTTGGGGATTGACGATGCGAGAACTTTAAGCTTAAAGTTAACTTTAATGTCAAGCACCATCAAACGTGTTCATGAAAATCGGTGAACTGGCCAAGCGCAGCGGCCTGGCGCCCTCACGCATTCGCTTTTATGAGGCCAGTGGCTTGATCCAGGGGGTGCAGCGCCAGGGCAATGGCTACCGCGAATACGGCCCCAAGGCGATGTGGACGCTTGAGCTGATCAGCTCGGCACAGTGCGCGGGGTTCTCGCTGGACGAGATTCGAACCTTGCTGCCGGACCACCGGGCCCAGTGGCAGCCCGATGAGCTGGTGGCCAGCCTGGAGCGCAAGCTCGCCGAGATCGAGGCCATGCAGCAGCGCCTGGCCACCACCCAGCGCAAGTTGTTGGTGGCTATTGAGAGCGTGAAGAGCGGCCCGCAAACGGCGGACTTCGCCGAACGGGCGCAGTGGATGATGGAGCAGTTGAGGGCGCAGGCCTTGGAGCCCGGCACCGCCAATGAATGACGATCAGGCCGATGATTGATTCAGGCGCAGCATCAGCGTCATGGGGTGTGCCGGTGACGCCTTGAAACCGTAGTGCTCGTAGAACAGCCGAGCACGATCATTGAAGGCGTGGACCAGCATCGCTCGCACCCCCGTTTGTTGGGATACCAGGACGCAGCGCTTCAGCGCGTCTTGAAGCAAAGCAGCCCCCAGTTTCATTCCTTGTGCCCGGGCGTCGACCGCCAAGCGAGCAAGGACCATCACAGGAACCGGGTCAGGCATGTTCTGGCGAATGGACCGAGTTGCGTCTTGGTGCATCACGGCTCCCGCTGCCAAGGCGTAGTAGCCCATGACCTCTCGCGCATCGGTCGTGACGACGAATGTGCGGCTGGCACCGGTGGCTTGATTGCCCAGCGCCCGGCGCTTGAGCCATTCGTCGAGCACGGATTCGCCGCAGGCGAATGAAATGACTTGGTGATCGGGTGAAAGTGACTCGGGAGGACGCAAATTCATGCGCCGGCCCAAGGTGCCTTGACTGCAAGCAAGCGCTCAAGACCAGGGTTGGGTTGTACGGGACCATCCAGCAGAGCAGTGAACTGCTTGAATTTCTCGTCATCAAGGCTGAAGAACACCTGGTCGAGCAGCACCGACTGAGCCTTGTCGCAGGCGGCTTCCAGCATGAAGTCAGACCGGTTCTTTCCAAGCAACTGCGCGGCCTGGTCGATCAGGTCGCGTTGCTGAGGCAGGGCTCGCAAATTGATGGCGGCGTCGCGCATGGCTTTCCCGGATGAATACACAAAAGATATACAAATCCTAGCTGACTGTGTAGCTGATGTCAATACGCGACTTGAATCTTCCTAACAGGACCGCGCCAACCCAAACGGGCAAGATCAAGATCGCCGGGGAGTACGCCGAGCAGGTCGTGGCAGGCTTGCCCACCACCGAAATGCACCAAAAACACGCGGGAAAAAAGTGGGGACTTTGTGGGGACCACGGGCCCAAAACAGCGTATTTCCCGCATTTGACGCCAACTATGCACCAATAAAATCAACAACTTAGGACTGACTTCAAACCCTTTTTGGATTCGAAATCCGGCGTACTGGTATTCCAGTACCGGGGGTTCGAATCCCCCCCTGCCCGCCAGCGCCAGTGATTCAGGCCGCTTGAAGTTTCAGTGTTTTGATGCCTGAGAGGGCCTTCGATGCCTTCGCGACCGGCCGCGCCTGCCACAGGTCATATGCCGCCTGCTGAGCTAACCACACTTCTGCGGCTCCGCCGTGGTCGCGCCCCAACCAACGCTCGATGCGCAGCGCCATGGCGGGACTGATCGCCGCCCGCCCATTGAGCACCTTGGACAGGGTGGTGCGGTCGACGCCCAAGTGGGCGGCCGCTTCGCCGACCTGCAGATTCAGGGCAGGCAGGATGTCGTCCCTCAACGTGAGGCCAGGGTGGGGGGGATTGAACATCGAACTCATGGTGTCCTCAGTGGTAATCCTGGTAGTCCACCAGGATGGCATCGCCGTTTTCAAACGCGAAGGTCAGACGCCAATTGCCGTTGACGCTGACTGACCAGTGGCCGGAAAGGCCGCCCTTGAGGGGATGCCAGTCCCACCCAGGACGGTTCATGTCTTCGGGCCTTGTGGCGGCGTTCAACGCAGACAGTTGCCGAGCCAGGCGCGGGGCATGAGCCGCTTGAATCCCGGCGCGTGAGCCGGAATTGAAAAAGCGCTCAACGCCTTTGTGCCTGAAGCTTCGGATCATGCGTCAATTGTAGCGTGTGGCGCTACGCGCATCAACGATCATGCTTTTTCACGTTCAGTTCGAATCCCCGACGCCACCAAGATGTAGGGGACTGAAAACTGAGCAAGTTGGTGATGTGATGGCTGCTGGCCCGCCAACGATCCCCGCCGTTGCCTACAGCGCCAGGATGGTTCCGCTTGATCAGTCCTGGTGAAGCTCCACCAACTGCGACAGCGCCGCACGCCACCCTTCTTGAAAACCCATGGCTTCATGCTTGGATCGGCCTTCGGCATCCGAGTGCCTGACGATGGCATGAAATCTTGAGCCGCCTTGCGGCAGCGGTGTGAACCGCAGGTCGCACACAAAACCAAACCCCAGTTGCGGAATGGGGTTCGGCCGGAAGTCTTCGCCCAAGATGCCGGTCCAAACCAAACGGCTCGGTCTTTCAATCAGAAGATAGCACCCTCTGTTTTCGGGCATCTGTTCGCCTTCGGGCGACTGCATGACGTTCGAAAACAAGCCACCCGGGCGCAAGTCGATGCTGCACTCCGTGACCTTCCACGGCCTGGGGCAGAACCACTTCTTCAAGGTTTCCGGGTTCGTCCATCCGTCAAAAAGCTGCTCAGGCGTCAAGGGAACGTCGACCACCAGTTCAAGGTCAAGCAGGGGGTTGAATGTGGTGCTCATCGCTTGATCTTATGATGCGGCGCCATGAAATCTGTCGACCCGACGCTCGCTCCTACGCCTGATCCGGCGTTGTCGGTGTACTTCGATGGGGGATGTCCCCTGTGCCGCGCAGAGATTGCGGCCTACCAGCGCCTGCAGGGCGCTGACCGTTTGCGTTGGCTCAACCTGGAGTCATGCAGTGCGGATGAGCTGGGCCCCGGCCTTGATCGGCAGGCGGCGCTCAAGCGCATGCATGTGCGCCGACCCGATGGTCAACTCATCGATGGCGCTGCCGCCTTCGTCGAAATTTGGTCCGTGTTGCCGGCGTGGGCGTGGCTTGCGCGTACTGCACGCATCCCGGGGATGGTGGCTGTCATGGAAGTGGGATACCGGATG
The DNA here is from genome assembly GCA_027487995.1 of Rubrivivax sp. Taxonomy (GTDB): domain Bacteria; phylum Pseudomonadota; class Gammaproteobacteria; order Burkholderiales; family Burkholderiaceae_C; genus RFTU01. The sequence goes on from JAIYCN010000104.1 coordinate 9,060, forward strand.
TTTCTCGCGTTGCGCCCCCTGTGGCGTAAACCCACGGCGCGCTGTTCCTGAAGGCTTGGGCCGGCGGGCCCATGTGCCCGTGTATCCGTGACCAAAATGGGTTCACCGGTCGGTGGCTCAAGTGGCCTTCAGATTCCACCGCTCATGGTCTTGCCAAGGTGCCGCAAGCGGGAGAGACTTCAATGCAAGGAGAACACCATGCGACGTATGACGCGCGGCATTGCTGCGGCCGCCCTCGTTTCCGTTTTGCTCAGCGGCTGCGGCTACAACGCCCTGCAATCGACCGACGAGCAGATCAAGGCAAGCTGGGCTGAAGTGACGAACCAATATCAACGCCGTGCTGATCTCATCCCCAATTTGGTCAATGTGGTGAAGGCAGAGGCCAACTTCGAGCAAACCACCCTGCTTCAAGTGGTGGAGGCGCGATCAAAAGCCACTTCGGTGCAGGTCACCCCCGAGTTGATCAACGACCCTCAAGCCTTCCAGCGCTACCAGAAGGCGCAGGGTGATTTGTCGTCCGCGCTGTCTCGCTTGCTGGTGGTCACAGAAAACTACCCGGCCTTGCGTGCCAATCAAGCCTTTCGCGACCTGCAGTCCCAATTGGAGGGCACTGAGAACCGCATCACCGTGGCGCGCAATCGCTACATCAAGTCGGTTCAGGAGTACAACGTGACGGTCCGCTCCTTTCCTTCGAACTTCACGGCCATGGCCTTCGGCTACAAGGAAAAACCGAATTTCACGGTGGACAACGAGAAGGAGATCGCCCGCCCGCCAACGGTGGATTTCAGCTCTCCTGCACCCAACCCCAACCCCAATCCCAAGGCAAAGCCCCAGCCTTGAACTCGGTGTCGTTCCTGGCAGCGCTTCACGTTTGGGCCCGCCCCATCACCCGACCGATGCGCCTGCTGATGGCGTGTTTCCTGTGTTGGTGCGCTGGCGCGGCCTGGGCGCTGCTTGGCGTGCCGGCGCTCACGGGTCACGTGGTGGACACGACAGCCACCTTGAGCGCGCCCCAGCAGCAGGCTCTTGAGCAGACCCTGCGCGCCTATGAGCAGCGCACCGGTTCCCAGTTGGCGGTGTTGATCGTCAACAGCACCGACGGTGAGGCCATCGAGCCCTTTGCCTTGCGGGTGGCCGAGGCCTGGAAGCTTGGGCGCAAGCGCGTCGACGATGGCGCCATTCTGGTGGTGGCGCTGAAGGACCGTGCGGTTCGCATTGAGGTGGGCTACGGTTTGGAGGGCGTCCTGACGGATGCGGCATCCAAGCGCATCATTGATGACATCCTGGTCCCGCGCTTCAAGCAACAAGACTATGCCGGCGGTTTGGAAGCCGCTGTGCAGCAGATGATGTCGGTGCTCGATGGCCAGTCTTTGCCGCCGCCCACGGCCCCGGTCCCTGAAGGTTGGTTGGGAATCCCCGATGCAGTGTTGCCGTGGTTGCTGGGTTTGACGTTCATCCTGGGGATGGCGGCGCGCGTGGTTCTGGGGCGACTCAAGGGAGCGCTGCTGACGGGCGGTGTCGTGGGCGTCACCACCTGGTGGGTTGTGGGCGGCATCGTGGTGCCCTTGACCGCCGCCTTCTTGGCCTTGGTGGCCGTGCTGGTCGGCGGCGTGCCACGCGGAGGTGGCTGGGGAGGAGGCGGTGGCGGCAGCAGCGGTGGGGGATCTGCCGGCGGCGGTTTCCGCGGTGGCGGCGGTGGCTATGGCGGCGGTGGCGCGTCGGGCCGCTGGTAGTCCATACTCCGGCTTGCAATGCTAGAAATCGATTTCGTTTCCGATGTCGCCTGCCCCTGGTGCGCCGTGGGGCTCAACGCTTTGGAGCAGGCCATCGAGCGGGTGAAAGACGAGGTCCAGGTGGAGCTTCGCTTTCAGCCCTTCGAGCTGAACCCCCACATGGGCCCAGAGGGAGAGGACAGCGCCGAGCACCTCAAGCGCAAGTACGGAATGGGTGATGCACAACTGGCGGCTGCCCGTGAAAACCTGCGCCGCCGGGGCCAGGAGGTGGGATTCACCTTTGGGCAGCGCCCGCGCATCTGGAACACCTTCGATGCGCACCGCATCATTCACTGGGCTGGCCTACAAGGGCGCCAGCATGAAATGAAGCGCGCGCTGCTTGAGGCTTATCAAGCGGATGACCGCAACCCGGGTGACCGGGCGGTGCTCCTCGACTGCGCTCGCCAATGTGCGTTGGATGAGGAAGAGGCCGCGCGCGTGATCGACAGCGGCGAGTACACCGCCGAGGTTCGCCAGGCACAGGCGCTATGGCGTGATGCGGGCATTCAGTCCGTGCCCTCCATCATCATCAACCAGCGCCACCTGATCCAAGGGGGCCAGCCGGTTGAGGTCTTCGAACAGGCATTGCGGCAACTGGCCCAGTCTGCGCCACAGGCCTAGCCCAACTGCGCAGGGCAGCCCAGCATCACTGTGGGTGCCGACTCCCAAGCGGGTCAGTCATTTGTAGAACTGACGGCGGTCTGCGAACTGCTTGACCCGCTTGCGCCACGCCACGTAGCGGTTCGGCTTCAGTTCACGCCGCATCAGGTCCTGGACTTCGTCCGGTGACAAGCCGTGCAGCTCGCGAATCTGCTGAAAGCTGATGTGGTCACTGAGCGCCATCTGGATGATTTCATCCACCACCGCGGGGTCCCGCATCGACTTCACCTGACGTAAGGGATCGTGGCGGCGGTCAGCGGTTGGGAACATCTTGGGGAGAGGGCTCTGGCTCAGCGCGGCCCGCGGTGGTTTCGGTTTGGGCCTTCGGCTTCTCCGGGAAGCACATCTTCGTGCCGTCCCACCGCTGGCCACACCAGCAAAATCCTTCAGCGTTGATGATGCAGGTACCCGTACCGCAGCAACGTGTGTCTTCCATGATCAGCCTTCCTTGACAACTCAAACGGCATTCGCCAGTACCCAACCGCTGGCGGCGATATGGGCCAGCGTGATGAGGACCGAGGCACCGTGCAGCGCCTTGAAACGAGACTTCTGCCCCAGGTCGGTGGCCCTGTTGATGGCGGGCATCAGCACCTGGCGGGTTGGCCATGTGCTGGCGGCAACGGCGGCCATGACCCAGGCTGAGCCTGCAGAAACGGGCCACCACAGCAAAGCGGCCCCGGCAGCCGCCACGATGACGAACAGATAGAACCAGGGGAAGGCCGCCCGGATCACCGAACGTGCGGAATCGGCCGGCAGGGCGGTGAACAGGATGGCTGCAAACCCGAACGAGAAGAGCGTCATGCCGCCGAACAGAAGCGCGGTGACCAGAACAGCGGATATCAGCATCATGGTGGAGATGTTCCCATCGTCTTTCGCGGTCCGCCGGCGTGGGGACATTGAGAGGGGCCGGCCGGCATAGACCTCACGACCCGATACCAACGCCGAAGGCGACAAAATCTTGCCGGCCAAGACGATCAAACGGAATGCTGCCGTGCGTGGACGAATCAAGCGACGACTGGCCGAGCAGGCGACCATGGCCGAAGCAGGCTACCGTGCGCTGCAGGAGAGCCGTGAGGAGGTGGTGTGTCCCCTATGCGACCGCGGCATTCCACCTGCGCAGCGCGATGCGCATCACCTGGTTCCGAAATCCAAGGGTGGACGAGAAACCGCCTGGCTGCACCGCATCTGCCATCGGCAGATCCATGCGCTGTTCACCGAAACCGAATTGCAGCGCCAGTACTCCAGCGTGGAAGCGCTGAAGGAGCACCCCGAAATGAGCCGCTTCCTGGCCTGGGTCAAGAAAAAGCCGGACGACTTCTTCGAGCGAACCCGCAAGAGCGACCGGATTCGCGGGCGCTGATTTGCGACACGGGGCTCCCAGCCTCGCCAGCCTCGAAGAGGTTGAATCCGGTGCTCACTGGCTCATCCTATGAGCCTCTGGCCTTTTAGGCTGTCTCCCAGTACCTCAGGAGACCGCCTATGAAAACTCTTCGCTCCCTCATGAACCGCCTGGACGCGGACCCAGACCGCCTTGTGGTGCAGGCCTGCCTGGGCTGTTTGGCGGTGTTGCCCGTTCTGCTTTCGCTTTGAACAGGTCCTGGCGCTGGCGGCCTCAAGCCGGCCGGAAGATGGCGCAGAGCTTGTGGCCGTCCGGGTCTCGCACATAAGCCAGGTGCAGCGGCCCCATCGCGCCGTTGCGCTCGCCTGGAGGGTCTTCAATCGAGATTCCACCATGGGCCACGGCCACATCATGGAACCGCTGAACCTGTTCGGCCGATGTGCACTTGAATCCAATCGTGCCGCCATTGGCTGCTGTGGCAGGCTCACCGTTGATCGGCTGGGTGAGGCAGAAGGCGCTGCCGTCGTGTCGATAGAACAGCCGCACATGGCCGCTTCCCGCCACATTCCGGATGGGCTCACCTGCGCCCAGCACGCCAAGCACGGCGTCGTAGAAGCGCTTGGCGCGGTCGATGTCGTTGGTTCCCAGCATCACATGATTGAGCATGACAGTTCCTCTTGGGTTGTTTGGCGTGTTGGAAGAAGCTTCGAGTATGGGTTGAAGCCGCTGCGTCAGGAATGCAAGGCAAGCGATTGCAGGACTTGCTCTGCCAGCCGAGTGCCTGAAAGCCAAGCCCGTTGAACCCCTGTATGACGTGCCCGCGTCCCGCAGAAGGCGTCGCCTGCCATGCCCACAGCCAAGGTCGGGTCCCACAGGCAGGGCTGGGTGGACCAGTCCTCGCGGGCTTCGGTTCCGGTTGGCGCAGGGGCCACCAGCGCGTACCGCCAGCGGTGAACGGCGGCATGTGCCCAGGCCCTGGGCGCTTGGCCGTACTCCTCAAGTTCCCCTGCAAGGGCCGCCAGCAACGCACCCCGCACCTGTTCCGCGGGGTCTTCCAAATGGGCCAGAGTCCATTCATCGGTGGCGTGTGCCACCCAGCATGGGAAGCCCGTGCCCGCGGTCCCTCGCGCGGGTTTGGCGTCGTTGCGGATCACCAAGGCCAGAGGCCCTGAGGAAGGTCGAATCACCGCGGGCTGATGCCGCTGCGCGCCTTCACGTGAGGCTTCTGCCAGGTTCCCCGTTGACACTGGTGGCAGCCCTGCGGCCATCAAGGTCCAGGTGGGTTGCTGTTGCACCGCAAGCGCCTGCTGGGCCCAGTCAGGGCGAAAGGGCGAGATCAGGGCAGCCGCTTGAATGGCGGGAATGGCCAGAACCATCACGTCGAATGGCCCGAGACGTTCGGTGGGCGCTTCTGCGGTCTGCACCCACCAGCCCGTCTGGTCCCTCCACACCTTCGCCACGGTGTGCTGCGTGCACAGGTTCGCCCCATGAAGCAAATGCTTGGCCCAGCTCGGCTGCTCGGGGCACGCCACGAAGCCAACGCCTGCATCCCAGCGGGCTGCCAGGCCGTGTTCAGTTGCATTGAGCAGAGCCGCCAGAAAGGCCGGGTGCTCTGCCTCGAATGCCGGGGCGCCGTGATCAAAGTGGCAGGCATGCTGTTGGCCTTCGGCGTCCAGCCAACTGGCGCGGCGCGTGGCCATTCGGCCTCCGGCGCCGCGCGACTTCTCGAAGACCGACACCCGGCAGCCAGCGCCAAGAAGGCGATGTGCACAAGCGGCACCGGCCATGCCGGCACCCACAATGGCCACATGGCGTGGGTGCTGCGTGCTCTCTTGACGAAGTGCGCTGCTCATACAGAGCTTCATGGTGTCACTGCCGGCCCGCGCTTGCCGGTCTGGGGGCATTCCCATGCGCAGCTCCCTGTGCACAAACCAGCCAGGCAGCCCATTTCATGGGTACGATCGTCCGGACATTCGCGCACGTCCAAGCACCGCCCCATGCCCCCGAACCTTGAACATCTGCAACAGTGGATTGGCCGCCAGGAAACGCGCCGCGACCAAGCCACGCTGGTTCCCCTTCAGGCCCTGTCGGCCACGTTGGACCGTGCCGATGAGCACGCCCTGGGCACGCCCATTCCGCCGCTTTGGCACTGGCTGTACTTCCTGCCGGTGCATCGCCAGTCCGAGATTGGGCCGGACGGCCATGCCCTGCGTGGAGGCTTCCTGCCGCCAGTGCCGCTGCCGCGCCGCATGTGGGCGGGCAGTCAGTTCCGTTTCCTGCAGCCCATCCATGCCGGAGATGAAATCGAGCGTGTGTCCACCATTGAGGATGTGCGCTTGAAGGAGGGGCGCAGCGGTTCACTGGCCTTCGTTCGCGTGCGCCACGATATCCGTGCTCAGAAAACACTGGCGATTGAGGAGTTCCACGACATCGTCTACCGCGGGCTTCCAACGCCCGGCGACACAGCGCCCCCTGGCCAACCTGCTCCCGCAGATGCCGCATGGTCACGCACCATCGTCCCCGACGATGTCCTCCTGTTCCGCTATTCCGCGCTCACCTTCAACGGCCACCGCATCCACTACGACCGCCGCTATGTGACCGGGGTGGAGGGCTACCCGGGCCTCATCGTGCATGGTCCGCTGGTGGCCACGCTGCTGTTGGATCTGTTGCGACGCGAGCACCCGCAGGCCCGTGTCACCGCCTTCGAGTTCAAGGCCCTTTCGCCGCTGTTCGACATCGCACCGTTCAAGATCGAGGGCGCACTCGATGGTCCTGGCCGCGCACGCCTGTGGGCGGTGACGCCGCAGGGGACCTTGGCCATGCAGGCGCATGCGGAATTCGAGGAGGCCTGACACCCTGTCAACATGCCCGACATTGGGCTTGCCGCGCTCCTACTGATGGCGCCGCGGGCGCGCGGGTGGGCAGATGCTCAAGGCTTGAGCGCCAGAATCAATTCCACCATCGCCTTCAGGTCTGGGTCTCGCACCAGCGGCTGCGGCGGCATGATGTCGTCGCCCCACACACCGCTGCCACCTTCCTTGATCTTCTTGGCCAGCTTCGCAGCCGCACCGGCGTCGCCGGCGTACTTCGCCGCCACTTCCAGCATATTGGGTCCGTACTTGCGCTTGTCGACCAGGTGGCAGGCGGTGCAGTTGTTGCGCTGAAGCAGCTGCTGCAACTGCTCAGTGCCGGTCTGGGCCTGCGCGCTGCTGCACATGAGGACCGTAGCGGTCAGGGCGCCCAAGGATGATGAAAGAACGAGGCGGCGTTGCGATGAAAGGCGGAAGAACTTCATGATGATGTTGGAGATGCGAACGAGGCAACGGCGGTGCCCGGAGTGAGTACCGGGCCACCGCCGTCCGTGAAGCACACCCACCCGAGACCCACACGCGGCATTCGTGCCATGCGTGGGTTCGGAGGGGGAAGTTACTGCGGTGTGACGCGATAGATCATGCCGCTGGCCTCATCGGCCACATACAGCGCGCCGTCCGGGCCCAGGCTGAGGTGGCGGAAGCGACCGGCGAAGGTCGGCCACAGCAGCTCCTCACGCTTGGAGGTCATGCCATCCTTGCTGATGTCCAGGATGTCGATACGGTTGCCCGTGGGGGTGCCATGGATGCCGATGCCGGCGTAGCCCACCGCCAGGCGGCCTTCCCACTGCTTCCACTGCTTGCCCACCAGCCACACGCTGCCGCACATGCCCTGCGAAAGACCGTTGTTGGTCCAGGCCGGCTTCATGGCATTGGGGTAGGTCTTGAGGTCGGTCATGGGCATGAAGGCCGAGCGGTCCTTCGGCGGCATGGCGCCCATCTGGTTGGGCGAGTAGCCGCAGTAGTTGTCCGGGCAGTCGCCGCGGCCACCAATGTTGGGGCGCGGGTCCCAGCCACCGTTGCCGCCGTTGCTCAGCTTGGTCACTTCATCGGTGTGCCAGGGGCCGTTCTCGGAGATGAAGGGCTCGTTGGTGCCCGGGCGGAAGGCGATGCCCTGCGGGTTGCGGAAGCCATACGCAAAGATCCGCTTGTCGAACCCGGCGGGCGGGTTGTTGCCTGCAGCAGCCTTGCCGTCGCGGTCCACGCGCAGCACCTTGCCGCGGATTTCGGTGGGGCTTTGGGGGCCCGCGCCGGCATGGTTGTCGCCCGTGGTCACATACAGGAAGCCATCACCCGGATTGAAGCGGATGCGGCCACCATTGTGCGCGCCAGGACCGCCGAAGGGGTGGTTGGACTTGGCGGGCTTGTAGCCGATGTCGTTGATGATCTCGACGATGTCGGACACCTTGGTGAGCGACGCGTCCACCTTCATCCGCATCACGATGTTGTTGTAGCCACCGTAAGTGCGGTTGGGGCCCTTGGAGCTGGAGTAGACGTAGACGAAGTTGTTGGACTTGAAGTCAGGGTCGACAGCCACGCCCTGCACACCAGCCTGACCGTCACAGAAAAGGTCGGCCTTCACCGTTGAATAGCCCGTGGAGCCACCAACGCCCAGCAGCGCGTTGACTTTGCCGTTGGGCATGCGAACCGACAGTCCCTTGCACTTCTCGGTGAAGAACATCGTGCCGTCCTGCAGGAAGGCCATGTCCCAGGGCAGTTCCGTTTTCTGGAACTCTTCGGCCTTCACGGTCATGGCCGACGCACTGGTGGCGGCCACGAGGCTTCCGATCATCAGAAGGCTTGTCGGCAGGAACTTGGCCACCGCCTTGTCGCGAATCGAACCCTTCTCCCCTGGCAAACGCTTCGACAGAACTGCTTTCATCTAAGGTCTCCGTTGCTTATTGGTGTCCGACGGGCCCGCTTCAGGCTGCCGGATCGAGTGGTGAAAAACGAAGTCTCGGCGCGACCAACCACCTCTCCGCCAAGCGGGTGAGCGTTCTGGCGCGTTGAACTCCGCCCCCGGTTTTAGGGGGAAGCACTGTTCGCATGAATAGGGGAACTACCGAGGAAGCGTTCTCCTTTGGTGAATTCGCGTTGCATGACGTTGAACACTTGGCTTTGATCAAGTCCGCCAAGGGCGTCAGGCTGACCGGTGGAGGGATGGGGTGGATCAAGCTTGAGCGTGCGCAGACCATCGGCCCGAACACCGGTAACGGACGAAAAGGTCCCCGTGAGCAGCGGTATTGATTGCGGTGCCTCAGGTGACGCTTGGGCTGGGCGATCAGCATCCACTTCATCCGGTCTTCGTTCCCCGCTCCTTGGGGAGTCTCATCCGCTTCAAGGATCGGAAGTCCGAACCGCCCGGATGCACATCAACAACGGAGGAATCATGAACACATCGCTGTCATCAGTCCCGAAGCCCACGCGAGTTGCTTCAACCCTCGCGGCGTCCCCTGTCTTGAAACGCCATGCGCTGCGCGGGCGCAACCTGAGGGGGTGGCTCCTGAGCCGTCCCGCTGCCGCTGCAGTGGCGCTGACCATGAGCCTGGGAGCCACTGGCGCCCATGCGGCCGTCGGTGACCAGGCCACTTGGCTCTTCAATTTGCCGGCCACAGGCAACCCGTCCATCGTGGGGTTGTTTGACCTGGCGGCCACGCTCGTGGGAACGGAAACGGCCAATGGCGTGAGTTTCACCCTGACGCCCAACCCGCTGTCCTCCGGGATTTCCGATTGGCCCACCCGGACCTTCGTGGAGCGCCTGTCGATCGTCTATGGTGGCCCCACTGCGGGCAACCTGCCCACCTTGTTCAACCCCAATCCGTCCTTGACGATGGATGTCAAGGTCAACGATGGCACACCGCCCCAGTTGTCGATGGATGCGGGCTACAAGACGTCCTACAACGTACTGAACTTCGATTGGGGCTCGCATCAGTTTCTGGGCAACGAAACCGCCACTTGGCAACTCAACGGGACCGGGGTCGACCTGAAGGACTTCCTGTTTCCCGTGATTGGCGAGGCCAACAACAAGCCATCGCCCATCTTCGGCGTGATCTCACTCACGGCCTATGACCTGATGACCGGTCGCAAGGCCAATCCCACGCCCTCGAACTGGGTCGCCATGCAGGTCCCTGAGCCAGGCAGCACGGCACTGCTGATGGCCGGTCTGAGTGTGCTGGGCTTCGTGGGCCGCCGCCGCCGCGTCTGATCCCTCGCTGAAACCCGAATCCCCGCGCTGCGGGGATTTCGTCATGCCTGCATCGAAAGTGAACGTGATGAATGCAAACCGCACCCGTCTGGCCGGCCTGTCGCTGCTGGCCTTGAGTCTCATGGCTTGTTCGGACCCACCAGCGCATTCCGATGCCGCTGCCAACCAGCCGCGTACCAATGCCGCCTCTTCAGCCAGGCCAGGGCAGGTGGCCGCCCGCATCAACGGCGAGGAGGTGACCGTGCACCAGATCAACGACCGGCTGGCCGCGTGGACCGTGCCCGGAGAGGACATCGGCCCCAACGGGGCAGGATTGGGTCGGACTCTCGATCGCCTGGTGGAACTGACGCTTCTTCGACAAGAGGCTGAAGCGCAAGGCTTGGCCCAGAAGCCGGAGGTCATGCGTGCGCTGCAGGCTGCGCGTGCCGAGGTGCTGGCCCGTGCCTTGGCTCAACAGATCGGCGAAGACGAGGCGTCTCCGGCCCCGCATCTGGTGCGCCGCTACTACGACGAGCACCCGGAAGCCTTTGCAAGGCGCCGTGTGTTCCATGTGCAGGAAGTCCGCGCTCAGGCCAGTGGTGACGCCCTGCGGCCTGTGCTGGCGCAGTTGACCGAGTACCGTCAGCCGCAAGCCTTGGCCCGCGCACTTGAAAAGGCGGGCCATCGCGGTGTCCTGATCCAGGCGCAGGTGGCCAGCGACCAGTTGCCACTGCCGCAACTGCAGCGGTTGCAGAAACTGTCACCGGGGCAGCCGCTCTTGATGGAGGACGGGCAGGGCCTTCGGGTGTGGTGGGTGCAGGCGTCGCTCGAACAGCCCATCGATTGGGAGCAGGCACAGCCGGTCATCGAGCGGATGTTGGTGTCCAAGGCTCGGGCCGAGCGGGTGCGCGCGGAACTGCAGCGCCTGCGGGAGCGGGCGAACATCGAGTTCATCGGTGACTTTGCGCGCTGGGCTCCCAACGTGGGCGCTCCTGCAAAGGCTGCGGGTGAGGGCGCTCAAGGCGCAGTGGCCGATGGGACGACACGATAGTGCCCATGGTTCAGGGCATACATCGACTTCATGTCTTCATGGGTAGCGGACTGCGCGCGCTGGTGGTGCTGGTCCTTGGGTGGGCGTTGACCGCTCCGGGGTTTTGCGCTGCATCCGCCGACTACACCTTGGCTCCGGGTGATCTGCTGCGGATCCAGGTCTACCAGCAGCCTGATCTCTCGCTTGAATTGCGCCTTCAGGACAACGGGCAGTTGACCTATCCCTTGATCGGGCCCTTGCCGTTTTCAGGCTTGACGGTGCCGCAGGCGGAGCGACGGATCGCGGATGGTCTGCGGCAGGGCGGTTTCCTGCGACAACCGCAGGTCAACATCACGGTGGTTCAGGTGCGTGGTCATCTGGTCAACGTGCTCGGTCATGTGCAGCGGCCCGGGCGCTTTCCCATTGAGAAGCCCGGCCTGCGCTTGAGCGAGGTGTTGGCCCAGGCCGGTGGCGTGACCGCCATCGGTGCCGACAACCTGACCCTGCTGGGCGTGCGCCATGGCGAACACTTCAGGGAGACGATCGACCTGGTCACGCTTTTCGAAAGCCCCGGACGTGAGGGTGATCCGGTGGTCGAAAACGGGGACACGATCTTCGTGGACCGTGCACCCGTGGTTTATCTCCACGGTGAAGTGCAGCGACCCGGGCCGGTTCGACTGGAGCGGCAGATGACGGTGCTGCAGGCCTTGGCTGCGGCCGGTGGCCCGTCGCCACGCGGAACCATGCGGGGCATCAAGGTGACACGCCGTGCAGGCGATGGCGTGCTTCGTACTTGGGTACCCGACAACAGCGAGGCATTGCAATCGGGCGATGTGGTTCGCATACCGGAAAGTCTCTTCTGATGCCGACACATGTGCTGGAAGGCGGTGAACTGATCCGCCTGGTTTCATCGCGTTGGAAGCTCATCCTGACCCTGTGGTTGTTGACGCTGGCCACGGCGGCTGGTGTGACGGCGGTGCTGCCGCGCCAGTACCTGGCCAATGCCTCTCTGGTACTGGACATCAAGCCCGACCCGATTGCCGGTTCCTACCCGGGGTTGGTCTCCAACAGCCTGGTGTCCACGCAGGTGGACGTGCTGATGAGCGAGCGCGTGGCGCGCCGCGTCATCCGCAACCTCCGTCTCATGGACAACCCGGCGCTGAAGGCGCAGTGGCAGGACCAGGCCGAACGCGGCCAACCCTTGGACCTGTGGCTGTTGGAGATGATGCGCCAACGCCTGGATGTCAAACCCTCTCGGGAATCCAATGTGATCCAGGTGGCTTATCGGGCCATGGACGGCAAGACCGCAGCGGCCATGGCCAACGGCTTTGTACAGGCCTACCTGGACACGGCGTTGGAGTTGCGAGTGGACCCAGCACGGCAGTTCACCAGCTTCTTCGATCAACGCGCACGTGATGCTCGTGCCGCGCTGACCGCCGCACAGGAGCGTCTGGCTGCCTTCGAGCGCGAGCAGGGACTGTTGGTGAGCGATGAGCGTCTGGATATTGAGAACACGCGGCTGTCGGAGCTCTCCAGCCAGGTGGTGGCCGCGCAGGGTCAACGCAGCGACGCAGCCAGCCGTGTGCTGGCCAGCCACGAGCGCCCCTTGCAGGAATTGCCCGATGTGCTGGGGCACGCGCTGATCTCTGGGCTGCGGGCCGAACAAAGTCGTCAGGCCACGCGACTTCAGGAACTGGATGCGCGGCTGGGCCCAAAGCATCCGCAGCACCAGGAAGCGGCGGCGGGTCTGGCCGAGATCGAGCAGCGCATCGACCTGGAGACCCGCCGGGTGGGGGCTGGCATTGAATCCCATCATGCGATTGCCCAGGCCCGCGTGGCTTCCCTGCAGGCTCAGCTTGACTCGCAGCGCGAGCGGGTTATGCGCTTGAAGGCGGCGCGCAATGAGGCCAGCGTGCTCAGCCGTGAGGTGGACAACGCCCAGCGCGCCTACGACGCGCTCATCGGTCGACAACAGCTCACGCAATTGGAGAGCCAAACCACGCAAGCGCAGGCCAACTGGCTCAGCACGGCCGCGCCGCCTGCCCAGGCAGATTCGCCCAAGCCTCTGCTCAATCTGCTGCTCGCGGCATTCTTCGGAGCTGTTTTGGCGGTGGCCGTGGCGTGGTGGATGGAGTCGCGCCATGTGGCACAGGCGTCGAGGCAGGCCTCATGAAGCCGGTCACGATCCCATGGTCTTCATCCATGCTGCTTCTGGCCTATGGCGCGTTGGCAGCCCCCACGCTCTGGCGCCTGGGTCAGTGGGTCTGGCCGGCGGACGAACAAGGACATGGCCCCTTGGTGCTTCTGGTCTCGGTGATCTTGATGGTTCGGCGCTGGCCTGAGGTGCAGCGTCTGAGCCTAGGCCCGTCGGTCCTGGACCGCCAGCTTGCGTGGACCCTATTTGCCGTGGCCTTGCTCGTGTATGCCATCGGGCGCTCCCAGGCCATCCTGTTGGGTGAGGTGGGCGCGCTCGTGATGCTCCTGGTGAGTCTCGTTCTTCTGCATCGGGGGTATCAAGCGGTTCGGTTGCTGGCCTTTCCCCTGGCATTCCTGGTGTTCATGGTGCCTTTGCCGGAGGCCTTGGTGGCCGCGGTCACGGCGCCCATGAAAAGCGCAGTCTCCACCGTGGCCGCATTCCTGTTGCAGCAGGCGGGGCAACCCGTGGCACGCAGTGGCGTCATGCTCACGGCGGGCCCTTATCAATTGCTGGTCGCCGATGCGTGCGCGGGCCTGACCACCTTGTTCACGCTGGAGGCCCTGGGGTTGCTGTACCTGCACCTCCGTGGTCATGCACAGTGGTGGCGCAATGCGTTCATGGCGGTGATGGTGGTGCCCATTGCCTTTGCAGCGAACGTTCTGCGGGTCATCACATTGGTCATGGTGACCCTGTGGTGGGGCGACGCGGCAGGTCAGGGGTTTGCACACGATTTGGCGGGCCTCACGCTGTTCGTGGCGGCGCTGTTGCTGTTGGTGGCCATGGACAGTCTGTTGGGCGTGGCGATCCTGGCCTGGCGCGCAGCACAGCTGCGGTTTCCCAGGCCCGCTTGAATCCGCTTGAATAGCGATGAAGCGTCGAGCCCTTGTACTGTCTGCGGCCATGTGGGGAACCGCTGGTCTGGCCGAGTGGGCGACTCCGCGGCGCCTCTTGGCGGCGGAAACACCCATGCCACCGTTGTCGCGTCTCCTGCCCGAAAGGTTCGCCGGTTGGGAGGGCGAGGATGCCTCGCGTCTTCAGCTGGTGTCGGCAGATGTACAGGCGGTCCTGGATGTGCTGTATCAGCAGACGTTGGCGCGGGTCTACCGGCACCGTCGGCTGGGCCAGGTGATGCTGGCAGCCGCCTACGGAGGCGATCAGTCGGACGCCACGAGGGTGCACCGGCCGGAGGTCTGCTACCCGGCGCAGGGCTTTGCCATCAGCAACGTGCAGCAGGAGAGGCTCGTCTTCGGTCACGGTGCTGAGAAGCGTTCCTTGCCCGTGCGGCGGTTGATCGCCCGAATGGGCTCGCGGCACGAGCCCATCACCTACTGGATCACGGTGGGTAGCCTTGTGGCCGCCACGGCCTCGGACCAGAAGCTCATTCAATTGCGGTATGCCGTTCGGGGCGTCGTCCCGGATGGTCTGCTGATGCGCATCTCCAGCCTGGAGCGCGATGTCCCGCAGGCTTGGTGGGTGCATCGGCGCTTCATCGACGACCTTCTGTCGGTTGTCCTGCCCGCCCATCGTGAACGGGTATTTGGCTCGGTGGCGACCCACCCTGTATCCGCGCTGGACTCCACTGCTGTCCAAGGGTCGCGATGATGAGAACCTTCGTGGTCTCCATCACCGGTGGGGTGCTGGCGATGCTCTGCGGCACATTGCTGTCGGCTGCTCCGTTGCAAGCTGCCGTTCTGCTACTGGGCCTCGTCTTGTTCGCAGGAACTTTGTTGCTGCCGTGGCCGGCCCTCTTGGTAGCCTTGTTGGCCACCGTGGGGTTTGTTGTGGGCCCTCTCCAGTACGCGGCCGGCATCAGCAAGGCTTTTTGGCTGCCCTACCTGATCGGCGTGCTCATGGGCATTCGTCTGCTTGCCGAGGGACTGGGGCGAAGCCGTGGCAGTGCCTCGGGCCGCCGCCGCCCGGATCCGGTGCTCGGCGTGGGCTTGGGTTTGCTGGCCGCCTTGGCCATGGTGGCGCTGGCATCCAGCCTGGCCCATGGTGTCAGTGCACTGCAGGCCCTGATCTCCGGAAAGGAGTATCTGTTTCTGTGGAGTCTGCCTTTGGCCTTCGCCGTGGGAGCGCTGCGTGTGGATCACCTGCGTCTGTTGTGGCCGGCAATGGCACTCTGGCTCGCGGTGCAGTCGTTGGTTGTGGTCTGGCAGCGCTTTGTGATTGCACCACGTCGTGGTGGTGATGCGCCATGGGACTCGGTGGTGGGTCTGTTCGCAGGCAATGCATTCGGTGCGGGCGGTAGCGGCACCATGGCCTTGGTGTCCCTATGGGCAGCGGCGTCGGTGGCCTTGGCTTGGCGTGCGGGCTTGATCAAGCTGCACTGGGCCTTGTTGGCGACCATCGCGGCCTTGCTTGCCTGTGCGTTGGCGGAAGTGAAGGTGGCCATCGTCCTGCTGCCGCTGCTGGCGCTCTGGGTGTTGTGGGCTTCCGGCGTGGACCTGCAGACGGCGGAATCTTCCGCATGGAATCTGGCTGTGCGGCGGTGGACGCTTCGGATTCTGGGTATGGGCAGTGCCTTGTTCGTCGCCGGCTTGCTGATGTGGGCGCATCAGCAGCAGTTCACGGTGGGGGGGTCTCGTGAATCGCGTTCGTCACTTGACTATGCGCAGACGGCCCTGGAACGCAACCTGGATCAACGTGATTTCCCGGACGAACACGGACAACTGACACGTCTCGGAGCCTTGCAGTACTGGTGGCGCCATCAATCGATGAGCGATCTGCCTGGTGCACTCATCGGTCACGGCGTTGGATCGGTTCGCCGCTCCAGCCTGAGCCCCGGAAAGCTGCTTCAGGGCTTGCGCTTCGAACCTGCCCGCAGCAGTGCCGCGGTCCTGCTCTGGGAAACCGGACTGCTGGGGCTTCTGGCCTGGGTCGGCTCTTCGGTTTGTTGGTTGGTGGTCGCTCGGCGCCTGGGTCAACAGCCGACATCCGCGCACCAGACCGTGGCACTGCAGTCCGGCGCGGCCATCATCACGCTGACGTTGTTGAGTCTCGTGTATGGCGCAGACTGGTTCGAGGCGCCTCACCTGGCCGTGGCCTATCTGCTGGGTGTCGGCATGGTTTGGGGCGTGCATCGAGACAGGACCCAACAGCCGGCCCAGCAATTGCATTTCTCGACTCGTGATCCGGTGGTGGTTGGAGCTGCCGCATGAACACGGTGTCGATTGTCATCAAGGCTTACAACGAGGTCAGCAAGATCGATGCGGCCATCCGTTCGGCCCTGCGCGCTGCCCATGAGGTGTACCCGTGGCCGCTGGAGGTTGTGGTGGCCGACGGACTCTCTCTTGACGGCACGGCTCGCCGCGCGGCGCGGTGGTCCAGGCATGCGCCGGTGCGGGTGGTGCAACTGATCTACGCGGACGACCGGAATTGCGGTTCAGGGGTGGAATTGGGCTTTGCGGCCAGCCGCGGCGATTGGGTGTTCCTGATGGACGGGGACATGGTGCTGCAGCCTGGCTTTCTGGCGCAGGCCATCGCTTTTTTGCAGTCCCATCCGCGGTGTGCCGGCGTCAGCGGTGTGTTGGAAGACGAAGCCCTGCGCAACGGGAGCGATGTCATCCGTGAACGCAAGGGATTGAGCCGAACGCCGGGATTGCAGCCCTGGCTCAACGGCGGGGGTCTGTACCGTCGCGAGGCCGTGGTGCAAGCCGGCGGCTACGCGGGTGATGAGCGCCTCGCGGCCTATGAGGAGGCGGATCTGGGCCTGCGTCTGAGGACTGCAGGTTGGAACCTCTTCAGGCTGCCGATACCGGCCGTGCTGCATCGTGGGCATGCCGACTCCACGTCGGTCGTGTTGTGGCGGCGCTGGCAGTCGGGGCGGTTCAGGGCCGCGGGGCATCTGCTGCGTGTGCATGGCAAGGGTCCCTTTGGACGGCAGGTCTGGACCTTCTTCTGGCATCCACTGACCATGCTCGGCCTGTGGTGTCTGTCCTTTCTCACCTTCTTGGGTCTGTGGTTGGTGCCCGGCGTGAATACGATGGACTGGCGGTCGGTGCTGGTGGCGGGTGCTCCGGTGTCGGTGCTGGCTTTGCAGGTGGGCCTGCGGCGGGATTGGTCGCAGGTCTGGACCTCTTGGCTGGATTGGCACCTGCATGCCCTGGGAATCCTATGGGGATTGATGACGCCCTGGCGGGACAGAAGGCCCCAATTGGCGTTCAGGTCGCTTGGGCATCCGCGATGACGATGGTCTTCAGCCTTCATCACCGCGAGTTCCGTCATCTGGTGGTGGGCAAGGCATTGAGCGCTGGGCTGGGCTTGGGGGTTCTGGCCGTCCTGTGGCGGGCGATCTCTCCTGCGGCATACGGTGACTACCTCGCGCTGCTGGCGCTGATGGAAATTCTGGTGCTCGTGAGTGCACTGGGGCTTTCCACTCTCACCCAGCGGCACCTGCCGGTATGGGTGGCACACGCTTCGGGACCACTCCAAGCCATGCGGTACGTGATGACCGTCCTGGGACTGCGGGCGGCACTGGCCGCGGCGGCAGCCGCCTTGATCCTGCCTGTGTCCGAATCCTGGATGCCGGATCTCCTGAACCGGATCGGGCCTTTATGGTGGCTGGGCTGGGTGGTCTTGGGCGCGCTGATGCGAAGCCTGGAAGAGGTGCAGTCGGCCCTGCTGATGCAGGCTTGGGTTCAGGCGCTGATCGTCGCCGCACATGGACTTCGCCTTTGGGCCTTGTGGATGTGGCCTCCTGGTCATGTCCTGCATGAGCAGGGCACGTGGGCCACGGGCGGTGCCTCTTCCCAGTTCGATCAGTCGCGCTGGCTACTGGGACTGGAGATGACCGTGGCCACCGTCGTGGTGTTGGTAGGTCTTGCTGCGGTGATGGCACGCCTGCTGCGCCGGTCACCAGGGCACGACCCAATGGTCCTGGAAACGGCCGTCCCCTGGCCTCGCGCTTGGCGCAACTCCCTGGGTTTTTGGGGCATCCAGTGTTTGGGACTGACCTGGAGCCTGCATGCCTTGCGCTTGATCGCGCAGGCGCTGGCTGGACCTGGCGTGTTGGCGGTCCATGCGGTGGTGCAGGCGCTGTCCGATGCACTTCGCCAAGCCTCCCCCTTGGTGTGGATGAGCGGCTGGTTGCGTGCCACGATGTTGCGGCTGCAAGCCTCGCAGCCAGGGGGCCGCTCCGCATGGCATCTGGTGCGAGGTTTGGAGCGGGCCTCTGCGGTGCTGATGTGGCCCGTTCTGGCCGCCTGGTGCGTGGAGCCCGAGGCTTGGCTGCGTTGGTTGGCCGGCGTCAATCTGGTGGCAGAGGCTCATCGTTTGAGCCTGTCCTATCCCGAGTTGCCCCCATTCACGGCGCTGTTGGCCGCAGCCGCGCTGTTGGTGCCGCTGCAAAACCATCATCTCGCACTGGCGCTTTGGTCACAGACGCAGCAGCGCTGGGGGTGGGGCCTGTGTGGTGCCGTTGCCGCCATGCTCTGGCCGGCCACGATGCAGCTGCTGTGGCCGCTGTTGGGTCTGTGGAGTCTTCCATTGGTCATGGTGGGGGCCGAGTGGACCTGGATCATGTGGGTGACGCAGAGCACCCGCGATGGTGAGTCAGGAGTGCTCCCGCGGGCAGGCCTTGCGGTTCCGATCACCGCCTTGGCGGCTGCAGCCACCGCCAGTTGGATGGGGGACACGGTACGCCCCTACCTTGGCCCCGATCAGCTGACATCATGGCCATCGGCACAGGGGTTGTGGCCCGCGCTGGTTGCAGCGCTGGCCGTCATGGTCCTGCTTCGCAAACGACCTGCATGGTCCACTTCAGAGCGCCATGTGGTGTTGGCCTGCCTGCCGCCGCTGTTGGTTGGGGCTTGGCAGCGTTTTTCAGCCGGGGCGCGTGGATGACGGACCTGCCTGTTTGGCATGCGCAAGTCCGTCGCGCCCGTCGCCTCTGGGCGCTGGCAGCCGCCTGTGCGCAGGACGCATGGCTCTACGCACGTGGCAGTGGTCTTCTCCAGGTGCCTTCCCGCGCGTCGTCGTCTTCCCTTGCAGCACACGTTCTCAAGACCGCACACCGCTTGGACAAGGGTCTGGCGATGCCCGATCCGCGCCCAGCGTTTGGGGACGAAAAAGCGGCTCAGCTTCGTGGTGAAGTGCAGCGTTTGAGTG
Source organism: Rubrivivax sp. (assembly GCA_027487995.1). GTDB lineage: Bacteria > Pseudomonadota > Gammaproteobacteria > Burkholderiales > Burkholderiaceae_C > RFTU01. The sequence continues at coordinate 28,220 of JAIYCN010000104.1, forward strand.
CGTTGCAGGCCGGTCGAACTTCGGCCGGATCGCAGGCTGTTCATTGGACCCTGCGAGCGGCTCAGGACAGTCTGGATCGTCATCGCGCGATGCAGATGGGAATGTCGGCCGTCCAACTGGCCGAGCCGCAGTGCGCGCGAACCGTGCAGGGTCAGGCTCGCGGCGACTTCGCAGCGCTGGTTCGCTCAAGACGCAGCGTGCGGCAGTTTGATGCCCGACCACTTCCCGATGGCGCCCTGCAGCGTGCAACCGACTTGGCGCGCCACGCGCCTTCGGTGTGCAACCGCTCGGGCGCCCGCGTCTGGTTCGCCACTGATGCCCCGATGCGTCAACACCTGTTGCGGCACCAGGATGGTCATCAGGGCTTTGCCGACCGCGCATCCGCCATAGCGCTCATCACCGTGGACACCGCGGTTTTCCACACCGTGGGCGAGCGGCACCAGGGTTGGGTGGATGGTGGGCTGTTTGCGATGACCTTTGTTCATGCGCTGCACTTCGAAGGTCTGGGCACGTGCTGCCTGAACTGGTCGGTGGAACCCGCGGTGGATCGGGCACTCAAGCGGGATCTCGGACTGCCGATTGCCGAAGCCG
>JAIYCN010000001.1 GCA_027487995.1 Rubrivivax sp.
AAAGCGGGCAGGGCGTACCAAAGGTCCATGGGCGTCGTCAGCGGGGCGCCTTGAGCAGGCTTTCGATCAAGCCTTCAAACCAGGCATCCAGCGCTTCAGGCTTGGTGGGGTCCATGACGGTGGCCGGCAGCACGATCAGCGCCCGTGCGGGCTGGGCACGATCGCTCAGCCAACGGCCTGAACGAGCGTCCTGGTGCGCCGCCACGACGATGGCCAGGGGTGGCTCAGCCTGCCAGCGTTGAAGCAAAGACTGCAGGTGGGCGGGCGTGGGCGCAAGGCCCGGCTTGGGTTCCAGGTCCATTTCGTGACGAAGGCCCAACCAGCGCCACAGGTAGGCGAAGGTGCTGTGCTGCGCCGCGACCGGGCGGCCACGCAGGGGCTGCGTGCGTTGGCGCCATTGCTCCAGACGGGCGGTCCAGCGTTGTTCGAACGCCGCTAGCCGTGCGGCGATGTCGGTGGACCGTGCAGGCCACAAGCGCTGGAGGCGGGCCGACAAGGCACGGGCCACCTGGACCAGTCGTTCCGGGTCGGTGTGCAGGTGGGGATTGCCACCGGGATGGATGTCGCCTGCGAAGGGGTTGAGCGTGGCCGCGCGGGCGTCGATGAGGGGAACCTGTTCGGCCGCATAGAACATGCCCGCGCTGCCATCCTGCACGCGGGGGTTGGCAGCGCGCTGCTGCAGCACAGGCAGCCAGCCTTCTTCAAGCCCGCCACCGGTGCACACTGCTGCATCTGCCTGGCGCATCTGCGCAATCAGCGACGGCCGAGCTTCGATGTGGTGTGGGTCCTGCAGTGCGGTGGTGGCGGTGTGGACCTGTGCCTGCGGCATCAGTTCCAGGACGAGCGCAGCCCACTCGGGTTCACAGGCGAAGATGCGCGGCGCCGGAGTCTCGGTTCGCGCAAAGCAAGGTTTCGCGCAGAACAGCGCACCGATGCACAGCAACGCGGTGGCCGTCCGTCCAACAAAAGACGGGTCATGCGTGGCTTGGAACAAGTGCATACGCCTCAGAAGGGATGGGCGCCGTGGGTGCCGAAGGCCACCACGTACTGCAGTGCCACCACGCGCCGCGCGGCTAGGTCAAAGCCTTGTGCGTTGCGGTTGGTGGTCCACTGTAGGCGCAAGGCCTGTTTGTGTGAAGGCTTGTACACCAGCATGGCCGATTGTTCGTTCAGGCTTGCAGGGTCGGCATGGTCAGCGTGTGCATAGGCTGCGCGCAGGCGGTCAGCCCGGACACCGGCCTCCCAATCGGGCCGAAAGCGCCAGACCAGGGCCAGTGAACTGCCTTCCTGCCGAAGCTGGGCCAGCGCTGGAATGGGAAGACCGCTCAGGCGAGCATGTTCAAAGACGAGACGGACTTGCTGGGCGCGCGGATTGCCGTTGGGCGCCCATTTCCACGCCAGGTCGAACATGTACAGCCTTGGTCCCGAGAAGGCCGCACCGTGCCCGTGCGACTCCGCATGTTCAACATGGGTCTGTTCGTCGGCGTGATCCATTACGGCCGCATCGTGATGATCATCGGCGTAGGACGCGCGCCGGTTGCGCAGAAGCGAGACACCAGCCTGCCAGGCTTGGTTGGCACCGATGTCTGCACCGACCTTGACGGTCAAGGTGTTCACGCCGGCACGGGCACGGCTGGGGCTGTCCGGTGTGAGTTTCTTGCCGGTGAATGATTCAGCGCCGAACTGCAGCAGAAAGGGCGTGGGCGCCGTCCAATTCAGGCGCAGGCCATCGTCGAAGTAGTGATGCCCCAGGAAGGCTCGGTACAAGGCCGGGCGCTCGACGAAATCGTCGGCATGTGGGTGTTGTTCGTTGAGGTAGCCCACCTGCGAGGCGAAGCGTCCCATCCGGGCCTGGAAGCCCGCCGGCAAGGTGCGTGTCTGGAGAAAGAACTTCTCCACTCCTTTTTCCAGGTGGCCCTCGTGGGTTGAAACAGCGGCCACGGCCTCAGCGCTGAAGTGGCGGCCTAAGGTGCCACGGGCCAGGAGGTCTGAATGGCCCAGGCCCAAATCCTTGTCGCGCAGTCCGAGTGGCACGGTGTTGCTGAGATGGGCCGCATCCACAACGGCGCCGAACTGCCAGCCTGTGCTGCTGGCCGTACCGGCTGTGCCTGGTGTGGATTGGGCGTGGGCGATGGCTGCAGCCCCGGACATGAGGACAAGGGCGATGCGTGTGGTTGAGGACTTCAGTGGGCGCATGGACACATGGAGCGTTTAAGATGAGGCGCTAGATTGTAATGCGAACTCATTTGCAATAAGGATTCCGGCATGGAACGCAACACCCGGCAGCGCAGCGCCATCCGCCAAGCCATCGAGCAGGCGGGGCGGCCTTTGTTGCCGGCCGAGGTGCTGGAGGCTGCGCAGCAGGATGTGCCGGGCCTGAGCCTGGCCACGGTGTACCGAGGCCTGAAGTCGCTGGTGGAGGAGGGGGTGATTGCGCCGGTGGCGCTGCCCTCGGAGGTCACGCGCTATGAGGTGGCGGGACATCACCACCATCACCACTTCCAGTGCCTGAGTTGCCAGCGCGTGTACGACGTGCACGCCTGCCCGGGCGACCTGGGGCGGCTGGCACCGCCGGGTTTCAGCGTGGAGTCACATGACCTGACGCTGTATGGGCGGTGCGGCGAGTGCCGCGCGCTGCAGCCGCCGCGTTCTCTTCACTGCGCCTGAGTGCAGGTCAGGCCTGCGGCGCAGGCGCATCAAAGTCACTGGCGTCGTGGCGCTCACGCAGTTGCAGCGCCGGGTCACCGCTGACCTTGTTCACACGGCGCCCACGCTGCACGGCAGGCCGCTCGGCCAATTCATCAGCCCACCGCACCACGTGGGTGTACTCGTGCACCTGCAGGAATTCACCGGCGTTGTACTGCAGGCCCTTGGCCATGCCGCCGTACCAGGGCCAGATGGCCATGTCGGCGATGGTGTAGTCATCACCGCAGATGTAGCGGCGTTGCGCCAGCAGTTGGTTGAGGACGTCCATCTGCCGCTTGGTTTCCATGGCGTAGCGGTCGATGGCGTATTCGATCTTGAAGGGCGCGTAAGCATAGAAGTGCCCAAAGCCGCCGCCCACAAAGGGCGCGCTGCCCATCTGCCAGAAGAGCCAGCTCAGGCACTCGGCACGCGCGGCACCTTCGCGTGGGAGGAAGGCGTCGAACTTTTCCGCCAGGTACATCAGGATGGCGCCACTTTCGAACACTCGCGTGGGCTGCGGTGTGCTGCGGTCCAGCAGCGCCGGAATCTTTGAGTTTGGGTTGATGGACACAAAGCCGCTGCCGAACTGCTGGCCTTCTCCGATGTTGATCAACCAGGCGTCGTACTCCGCGCCGGCGTGTCCCAGGGCCAGCAATTCTTCAAGCAGGATGGTGACCTTCTGGCCATTGGGTGTGCCGAGTGAGTAGAGCTGCAGCGGGTGGCGACCCACCGGCAATTCCTGGTCATGGGTGGCGCCGGCCACGGGCCGATTGATGTTGGCAAAGCGGCCACCGTTGCCTTGCTTCCAGGTCCAAACGGCGGGGGGCGTGTAGTCGTCGGCGGAGGGATTGTGGGTGGAATCGGACATGACGGGATGGGTGCTGTGGTTAAAGAAATCTCGTCGGATTACACAACAAATGCGCCGCTCGATGGGTGCGCTGGACATCTGCGCCCGGTCTGGTGTTTCCAACTGCAGCTCATCGGCTCAGGCTGCGGCCTGTCGCCTGGCGCTGGTGATGCTGAAGGTGGCCACCTAGAGTTCATCCATCGACAAACCCAAGCAAACCCCAGTCAACCTCAGCAAAGGGAGCACACCATGAACACCACCCACACCACCCGTCTTCTCAGCGTCTTGATGGCCCTGGCCACCACGGCCTTGATGCTCAGCGGCATCGACGGCCTGGCCATCACGCCCACGCCCGATGCACTGCTTTCGCAAATCGGCGCGGAGGCGGTACGCTTGGCTGCATGAAATCAATCGCAATCTTGAAACTTATGGGACTGGCGCTCGCCCTGGGCGCCATCCAACCCGCCCGCGCAGAGACCGTCGGCTGCGTGACCACGGCCTGGAAACTCATCGGGGCCAACCACAAGGTCTGCGTGCAGGCCTTTGGCGACCCCAAGGTGCCGGGCGTGACCTGCCATGTCAGTCAGGCGCGCACGGGCGGTGTCAGCGGCGCGCTTGGCTTGGCCGAAGATCCCTCGCAGTTCTCCCTGGCCTGCCGCCAGACGGGGCCCATCACGCTGCCGGAAAAACTGCCCAAGGACGAGGTGGTGTTTGCCGAGGACACCTCCCTGGTGTTCAAGGAAACCCGCGTGGTGCGCCTGTGGGACGAGAAGAACCGCACGCTCGTGTACGTGGGCATCAGCCGCAAGTTGATCGACGGCGCGCCGGCCAACAGCATCTCCACTGTGCCGGTGATGAACTGGCGCTGAGTTGGCTGCCTCGCTTCACGTCCCGTAGGACAACCGCCTCCACAGCGCCTCAACCGGCCCCATCGGGTGCCGCGCCAGCCACCAGTGGGCCAGGGGAATCTGGATACCGAGGAACAGCGCAAAGGCCAGCGCCATCTGCGCGGCGCTGCCCAGTTCTTCCCACAGGCCCAGCCCCCAGCCGTGGAAGATGAAGGTGCCCATCAGGGACTGCAGCAGGTACTGCGTCAGGGGCATGCGGCCCACCAGGGCCAATTGGCGGCGCATCACCAATCCCAGGCCTGAGGGCGGTGTGATGCACCAGCGCAGCACCCATCCGGCGTAGGCCACCACCAGCACCAGTCGACTGAGGTCGCCAAGGGCCCAGCCCACCACGGCGCTGGCGCTGGGTGGGCGATATGCCTCCAGCCCATGACCCAACAGCGATGCAGCCCACCACAGTGCCGACCCCAGCACCAAGGCCTGCAGCAGTCGATTTCGCCCTGCAGGTGAGGCCAGCCATTGCTGCTGCGGCCCATGCGCTTGAAGCCAACCGGCACGCCAGGCCCATGCCCCCATCACGGCGGTGGTGGCCACCGCCAGCCAGAACCAGAGGCTGGGCCAGGCAATGAAGGGATTGAGGTACTGCGTGGCGGCTTGTTCGGTTCGCAGCAGTACGCCTTGCCACCAGGACCCTTCGCCGAAGATGGCGTTGTCGCGCGCCATCTCCCGTGCCAGGAAGGCTTGCTCGGCGCGGGCGCTGGCCAGACTCCAACGGTCGGCACCAATGACGGCATGCAGGACCTGCCCGACATAAAGGGCAGCGGCGAGCCAGGCCAGCGAAAGCGCTGACCACCCCCGCAACAGGACCAGCCCCATGCCCAGAATGGCATAGATGTGCAGCACATCGCCACCCCACAGCAAGGTGATGTGCAGGACGCCGAAGGCCAGCAGGGCCAGCATGCGCCGCAACACGACGCCGGTGGCTGATGAATCGGAACCTTGCGGTGACAAGCGCTGCAGTTGCAGCATCAGGCCCACGCCGAACAGGAAGGAGAAGAGGCCGTTGAACTTGCCATCGAAAAGCCAGCCCATCAGCATGTAGGCGGCTTTGTCCAGTGCGCTGGTTTCGTCGACGAGTTGCGGAACCTCGGCAAGAGGCTGGTGAAAGCTTGACGAGAAGCCCGGCATGTTCATCACGAAGATGCCCAGCAGGGCGATGCCGCGAAGGACATCCAGGCTTTCGATTCGTTCGGTGGCGGGAAGCGGCGAGGGGCGATGCATCGTGTGGTTGATCGATGGAAGCAGACTCAGGTCAGCAGATCCTTCATCCGCTGCTTGACATGCTCGGGAATGGACGCATCCCAGGCAGCCTCCTCACCGGGAAGGGGCAGCAGTTGTCCCCACTCCGCAATCTGCCGCGCGGGCACGTCGACGATGTAGACCTGCACATGGCTGGGGTCGGTTTGCGCAATCTCGGCCGTGGCGTTCATCATCTGCAGGATCAGCGGTTCCTTGATTTCGGGGCCCCGCCCGGCGCGGATTTGGCCGTGCACGAAGATGTTGTCGTCTTTTAGCGGTTTGCCACCCAGGAAGTAGTTGCCCGGGGTGACGTCAGTGAACAGCACCTGCGCGAAGTAGGCGGGCGCGCCGGTGAGCGTGCAGTGGATGTCGGTGATGCGCGCGGCCAGGCGGGCCTTTTGTTCGCCTGAAAGGCGGCCGGCGGGGGCGGTGACGACATAGGTGGGCATCGCAAACTCCTTCGATGTGGATGATGTGGAGGCAGGACGATTGGAGCCTCAGGGGCGGGCGGTTGTCGATGCTCGCAAATCCCGGTCTGGGGGCCGGCCGGTGTAGGTTCGCACTGCACCTCCGGCATCGAGCAGGGCCACAAAGGGTACCGCACCACGCCAACTGGGGTCCACGGCATGGCGGATGGCCTGGGCCATGCCGTCGAAGGCGTAAAGCCGATCGGATTGCCGAAGGTGCGGTTCACGCAGCAGTCGCGCATCGTCGTCACCTGGTGCCACATCGACCACGACCGTCCACACCTCCGGCTTTTGGGGGTGAACCCGCGCCGCACGCTGCAGGTCGGCAATCACCGCTGGGCACACCGCGCACCAGGTGGCGGTGAAGGCCACCCAAGTGGCTCTGCGGACGGAGGATCGCCATAGACTGAACACCTGGCCATCAAAGGCTTCCACGGCCAGGGGCGCCGACGGCCTGCTGACTTCCTCCACCCGGGTTCTTTCTGCATCCCGCCACACGACCCACGCGCGCCCCTGGTGCGCAATCAGACGGGGTTGATCGTTGGCCAGTGTGGTCTGCGCGATGTCTCGAAGGGCGAAGGTTCTGCCCCCATCGGAGGACACCCACGCCCTCAGCCAGAAGCGCTCACCGTCGAAGCGCCGCCAGACGATGACCACCTGCTCGCCAAGCGACCACACATCGGCATGTTCCGCATCGGCGTCCGGCAGGGCGCGAACGCTCTGGGCAATGGGCCTCCCCTGTGCATCGAGGCGGCTGTAGCGCACCGCGCTTTGGCCCTGCTGAATCCCGTAGGCCACAGCGTGCCAGGTGCCATCCGAAGCGGGGCTCAGGCCCGGTCCATGGTGAGGGCAGGCGTCGAGGGCCCAACGCTCGTTCGTGGCCCGAATCACAGGCGAGTGAGCCTTGCCGCGGCTGCTCCAGACGGCGAAGGCGTGGTCCCGTTCGTTCGGATCAAACACATGGCGCCACATGGCCGCCATGCGACCGCCTGGGGCGGGGGACAAGGCGATGCGGCAGCATTCGCAGGAATGGTCGGCCACGCGAATGTCGGGGCCGAAGGTTAGACCGCCGTCGCGCGATTCGTTGCGGTAGATCGCGGCGCCGCGATAGGGGCGTCCTTGTGCTTTCGCCGCTTCCTGGTCGCGCTTGTCGATCCACACCGTGTGCAGCACACCGTCTTCGTCGAAGGCGATCGATTCAAAACGATGGGTGATGGGCGCGCGGTCGTGGTGTACCGTCACCGGTGGTGCAAAGGTCGAGCCACCATCGGTCGACCTCAGCAGACGGATATCCCCGGTGTAGGGCTTGGCGCCCGGTCGGGTGTAGCTGATGACGACGATGCCTTTCGGGCCGAAGGCGATCTTGGGGCGGTTCTCGCCATCTGCCGAGACGCTGTCCTGCCCGATGTCCAACGCGCGAGGTTCGGACCATTGGCGTCCATGGTCGGCGCTGGACTGCAGAACCAGGCGTCGCTGGGCGTCGAGGCCCACCGTCCACAGGAGACCGTCCGGCGCGAAGGCCGCACCGATGGCCAGTGGAGGTGGGCGCTGGCGCGCCGGGCGCGGGCTGTCCTGGGCCCAGGCACTCATTCCAGGCCCCGTGAACAGGAAGATGGTGAAGGCCAGGGTGAGGCGCCACCACCAGGTCATCCGGTGCTTCATCGCTTGAACTCGTCCGTGTTGCATCTTCATTGCACTTCCAGGCCGAGATACACCGAGCGAGGCAGGGCCGGCGAAAACACAGGCGTGTTCGACGACACCGAGGCACTGTCGGCATGGCGCCGGTCGCTCAAGTTCATCAGCCTTGCCGACAGCCGCAACCGATCATTCAACCGGTGGCTGGCACGCAGGTTGAACACATCGTGACCGGCATAGCGCCCGAAGGTGGCGCTGTTGCTGGCTTCCAGCCAGTAGGGACCCATGCGAGCCCACTCGAGTTGCGCAAAGGTGCTGCTGCTGGGCCGCCACGTCAGCCGGGTATTGCCCACGACACTGGGTGCGGACTCGATGGCCTTGCCGGAAAAGTTGGCCGTGGCGGTGACCCAGTCGACATAGCGGTGGCTGGCCCAGGCCCACGCGCTGTCCACTCGCCACTGCGCGGAAAGGCGCGCACCCAGCGACCACTCCAGGCCTTGGTGCCGTGTATGCCCCGCATTGACCGAAGTGCTCAGATTGGTGGCCAGGTCGCGTTGGCTCACCAGGTCGTCGCGCTTGTCCAGGCGGTACACCACCCACTCCGAGCTCAGACCGCCGCGCTGCACGCGCAACCCCGCCTCGACCTGATTGGCCTGGATGGGCTTGAGCCCCAGCGCCAGGCGCGCACGCTGGCCGGCGTCAGCCGCATTGGTCGCAGAGCCCGCGCGGAACAACTGGGACTCCGACGGCGTGCGAAACCCGTCATGGACCGATGCGAACAGATTGAGGTCACGCGCCGGCGTCCAACTCAGGCCCAGCTTGGGGCTGACATGCTCGAACCGGGCCTGAGCCTGTGGCAGCTGGCCATAGAAGCGCGTGGCGGCCTGGGTCTGGGTGGCGGTGATGCGGTTGTCCATGTCGAAGGCGATGGCATCGTGACGCAGCCCCAGGGTCAGCCGCACGGTTGGCAGCGGTTGGAGTTCCAGATGCGCGTAGGGAGACAGGCTTTGGAACTCCACCGCGTAGTCGTAGATGCGCGCACCCAGCGTGTAGGCGGTGTAGGTGGTGGAAGCGCCGCTGCCGCTGCGAGTGGTGTTCAGGGCGTCTTCCACGCGCGTGCCCCTGCTGTGCTCCAGGTCCAGCCCGGCGATCAAACGCGGCTTCCACGTTCCGCCGAAATCATGGCGCCATTTGGCCAGCAGACCGAGCGAGCGCACGTTGCTGTCCTCCACGCGTGGGTCGGAAGCCAGGTTGAACGAACCGTTGAGCACCATGGCGTTGACGCGCGCATACGGCGTCAGCGTCCACAGGGTGGCGCCGCGATCCCACTCCAATTCGGTGGACGCCCGCAGGGCCTGTACTTGGCGGAAGGCGATGGCGAAATTGTTGCGCGTGGGGTTCTGCAGGTAGTCGTTCAGGGGCAGGGGGGTGTTGGCGCCGGTCTGCTGATCGATGTCGGTGGTGTTCAGGATGGACTTGATGCGTAGGCCGTTGCTCAACGCACGATCCCAGCGCAGGCCCAGGCTCAAGCGGTCGTAGCCGGTTGCTTCTCGCCAGCCGTCGGTGTGGGTCCTGTTCACTGACACGCGCAGGCCTTCCGACCATTCAGCGGCGGCCATCAGGCGGCGCCATCCATGCGAGCCGGCCTCCAGGTTGGCACTGGCGCCGGTTCGCCCACTCGCACCATGGGTGATGACGTTGATGAGACCGCCAATGGCATCAGATCCATACAAAGCCGAGCCGGGACCGCGCACCACCTCGATGGCGGCTGCGTCCGGGAGGTTCACTTCGTACAGTGCGTTGTGGTTGAAGAAGCCGGTGGCACGCGTGGGAATGCCGTCCTCAAGGAAGAGATACAGCGGCGCAGTGGTGAAGGGCTGACGGATGGCCGTGGTGTGGCCTTCGCCATTGGTCACTGCCACCGCCACACCCGGAATCTGGCTCATGATCTGCTGCGGGTGTGCCGGTGCGGTTTCCCGAAGGCTGCGGCCGTCGATGAGCCCAATGGACGCTGGCACCTCCCACAGGCGCACGGCTTCTCGGGTGGTGGTGACCGTGATGGTGTCGGGTGGGGTGGCTTGGGCCCAGGTGGCGTGTGGCCACAGCAGGCTCGTGAAGACGAGTGAGGCCGCAGCCGCCACGGGCCGAGGGCGGGTGAAATGGAAGGGACGCATGCTCGAATCCAGATAGCAGGAAGGATGGCCGCAGCCGTCTCGATTCGGACTCTCGATTCCAACTCGAAAACGGTGGCGGCTGTTCGCGTGTGGCCCCTTGGGCGACCGGGTGCTTCGGTGCATGACCGAGGGACGCTGATCGTGGCCACCCCTGGGGCTCAGATCAGCCCAAGCGTCGGCTTCGGGATGGCGCCGGGCGCCGTCCCGAATTGCCGCGACATGGGCGTCAGACGGAGTGGGGCGGTCCGCGCGGCGCAGTGGTGCGCCAGCCGTGCAGTGGATGTGGCGCGTGCCAGTAGGCCGGCGCAAAGGTGGTGTGCCCCACCGATGGTGCATGAGCCCGACTGGCGGATGGCGGCTCGGTCAGTGACGACGCCAGTTGGCAATAGCGGCAGTCATCGTGCGAGGCATGAAGGGTGCCGGTGTCGTCCGGTACCGCTGGACCCTTGCTGCCATCGGCCCGGCACAACTCATGAACAGCCAACCAGATGGGGTCACTCTGCTGCGCAGCCTGCTGGGCGCGGGCCAACGTGGGCCCCAGTGTCAGCAAAGCGCACGCCACCAGGGCCCACAACAGGCCCATCATGGTGAAGGTGCGACTGCGCATCAGCATGGCGAAAGTGTAGCGCTGGCACTCGGAAGTCTGCCTTCCAAGGGCGTAAAGACGGTGTGTGCATTCCGGCAATGCGCCAGTGGCGGATCTACTGCCGCGCGTACTTGAACACCCCGAAGGTCAGGAGGATCGCCAGCGGCGCATCGATGAAGGTGGTGTAGATCAACCACGCGTCCTTGCTCAGCCAGTTCGTGGCCAGCAGGTTCAGGCTGGCCATGGTCAGGCCCAGTCCCGCAATGCCCACGGCCAGCCGTTGGGGGTTCACCGCGGCGCCCGGGATGTAGCGCGCCATGCGGGCACCGAAATAGCGCCCACGGTTGAGCAGGGCATCACCCAGGATGATCAGCGCGATGGTGCCGCCCAGGATGGTGCCCTTGAGTTGCACCATGCGTTCGTCCTGGAAGTAGAGCGAAAACCCGGCCGAGAGGAGCAGGGTGAACACGCCGAACATCGCCAGGCCGCCCAGCAGGTCGACCTTGACGAACCGCTGGATCACCACCACCGCCAGACCCGCAGCCGAGCCCACCAAGGCCGCGGTGGTGAGGTTGCCCGTGGCCTTGCTGACGACGAAGAACAGCAGGCCGAGCGCGATGTCCACCATCAGCGAGGGCTTGTTGCGCACCCACTGTTCCCGGTCGCGCTGCTGCTGTTG